>JBEULM010000040.1 GCA_041287335.1 Hydrogenobacter sp. | reverse complement strand
CCGGCCACAGTGGGACTGAGACACGGCCCACACCCCTACGGGGGGCAGCAGTGGGGAATCGTGGGCAATGGGCGAAAGCCTGACCCCGCGACGCCGCGTGGAGGAAGAAGCCCTTCGGGGTGTAAACTCCTGTCAGGGGGGAAGATGCTCACAGAGGTGAATAATCTCTGTGGGTGACGGTACCCCCAGAGGAAGGGACGGCTAACTACGTGCCAGCAGCCGCGGTAATACGTAGGTCCCGAGCGTTGCGCGAATTCACTGGGCGTAAAGCGTCCGCAGCCGGATGGGTAAGCGGTTCGTCAAAGCCCACCGCTCAACGGTGGAAAGGCGTACCGAACTGCCCATCTTGAGGCACGCTCAGGCAGGCGGAATTCCCGGTGTAGCGGTGAAATGCGTAGATATCGGGAGGAACACCGAAGGCGAAGGCAGCCTGCTGGGGCTGTTCTGACGGTCAGGGACGAAAGCTGGGGGAGCAAACCGGATTAGATACCCGGGTAGTCCCAGCCGTAAACCATGGGCGCTAGACGTCGTCCGTAAGGGCGGTGTCTCAGCTAACGCGTTAAGCGCCCCGCCTGGGGAGTACGGGCGCAAGCCTGAAACTCAAAGGAATTGGCGGGGGCCCGCACAACCGGTGGAGCGTCTGGTTCAATTCGATGCTAACCGAAAAACCTTACCCGGGCTTGACATGATGGGAAACCTCTGCGAAAGCGGAGGGTGCCGTCCTCTGGACGGAATCCCATCACAGGTGGTGCATGGCCGTCGTCAGCTCGTGTCGTGAGATGTTGGGTTAAGTCCCGCAACGAGCGCAACCCCTGCCCTTAGTTGCCACTCTACGGAGGGCACTCTAAGGGGACTGCCGGCGATAAGCCGGAGGAAGGTGGGGATGACGTCAGGTCAGTATGCCCTTTATGCCCGGGGCGACACAGGCGCTACAGTGGCCGGGACAATGGGAAGCGACCCAGAAATGGGGAGCAAATCCTCAAACCCGGTCATGGTGCAGATTGAGGGCTGAAACTCGCCCTCATGAAGCCGGAATCGGTAGTAATGGCGGATCAGCTAGGCCGCCGTGAATACGTTCTCGGGCCTTGCACACACCGCCCGTCACGCCACGGAAGTCAGTCTTCCCGGAAGCCCTCGGGCTAACCCGCAAGGGAGGCAGAGGACGATGGGAAGGCTGGCAACTGGGGCGAAGTCGTAACAAGGTAGCCGTAGGGGAACCTGCGGCTGGATCACCTCCTTTATAACGGAGCAAACTCTAAGAATAAACTTTCAGGAGCCCTTCCTCCTTATTGAGCTGCCTTTTCCTTTGGGCCTCTAGCTCAGTCGGTTAGAGCGTGCCCCTGATAAGGGCAAGGTCGGTGGTTCAAGTCCACCGAGGCCCATTATCTGGGGCAGGTCCAAGGGGATGTAGCTCAGCGGGAGAGCGCCTGCTTTGCAAGCAGGAGGTCGTGGGTTCAAATCCCACCATCTCCACGTTATCTTGGCAACTGAATAGGTTTTCCTTCCTTGTGGGTGTGCAAGTTAGTAAGGGTCCGGGGTGGATGCCTTGGCTGCCCGAGGGGATGAAGGGCGTGCTAAGCTGCGATAAGCCGGGTGGAGGCGCAAAGAGCCTGTGAGGCCCGGATGCCCGAATGGGGAAACCCGGCAGGGCGTTGAGCCCTGTCATCCGCGCAAGCGGAGCCAATACGGGACGAAGTAAAACCTTCTAGTAGTCCCAGGAAAGGAAATCAAACGAGACTCCCCGAGTAGCGGCGAGCGAAAGGGGACCAGCCCAAACTATGCGGGTGCCATGGTGGCGGCCTTAGCCCGCATAGGGTTGCGGGACATGCACGGAGAGGTCCGCCAGCCTCTCAGGGAGTTACAAAACTGCCACCTAGCCGAAGTGAGCTGGAATGCTCCGCCATAGAGGGTGAAAGCCCCGTAGGCAAAAGGTGAGCAGTCTCCTGGGTGCATGATCCCAAGTACCACGGCCCCCGTGGAAGGTCGTGGGAATCAGGGGGGACCTCCCTCCAAGGCTAAGTACTACGGGCAGACCGATAGCGCATAGTACCGCGAGGGAAAGGTGAAAAGAACCCCGGAAGGGGAGTGAAATAGAACCTGAAACCCCGGATCCACAAGCCAGTGGAAGGGTCTTTATGGCCCGACTGCGTGCCTTTTGCAGAATGAGCCAGGGAGTTGTCCTCAGCGGCGAGGTTAAGCCGTCAGGCGAAGCCGTAGCGAAAGCGAGTCCGAATAGGGCGTTAAGTCGCTGGGGGCAGACGCGAAGCGGAACGATCTACCCATGCCCAGGGTGAAGGACGGGTAACGCCGTCTGGAGGCCCGAACGGGTCGGTGCTGCAAAACCGTCCGATGAGGTGTGGGTAGCGGTGAAAAGCCAATCGCGTTCCGTGATAGCTCGTTCTCCCCGAAATAGGTCGACGCCTAGCGTCCTACGGTCCTTCCCGGAGGTAGAGCCACTGGTTGGGCTAGGGCCTCGAAAGAGGTACCGAACCCTGCCAAACTCCGAATGCCGGGAAAGGTAGTAGGGCAGTCAGTCCCCGGGGGATAAGCTCCGGTGGACAAGAGGGAAACAGCCCAGACCGCCAGCTAAGGTCCCAAAATCCGGGCTAAGTGGGGAAGGATGTGCGGCTGCTAAGACAGCTGGGAGGTTGGCTTAGAGGCAGCCATCCTTTAAACAGTGCGTAACAGCTGACCGGCCGAGCGGCCGTGCGCCGAAAATTTAGCGGGGCTCAAGCCCGGTACCGAAGCTGCGGGCTCGCGTAAGCGAGCGGTAGGGGAGCGTTCCCTGTGGGCCGAAGTCTCACCGCGAGGTGGGATGGACTGCAGGGAAGTGAGAATCCTGGCATGAGTAGCAGCGAAGACAGGTGAGAAACCTGTCCGCCGAAAGCCCCAGGTTTTGGCGGCAATGTAAATCATCCGCCAGTTAGCCGGGACCCTAAGGTGAGGCCGGAAGGCGTAGCCGATGGGAAGCGGGTCAACATTCCCGCGCCAGCTGTGTGGAGCCAGAGTCGTGACGCAGGAGGCTAGGGAGAGCCACCTATGGAATGGTGGTCTAAGGTAGTAGGAGGGGGTGGCAGGCAAATCCGTCACCCCATACTCCGAGAGCCGATGGGGTAACTCTCCTGACGCCACACTGCCGAGAAACAACGGCGCTGGCGTTGAAGCACAGCTGCCCGTACCGGAAACCGACACAGGTGGGCTGGGTTAGTAGCCTAAGGCGTCGGGGGAACTCTCCTCAAGGAACTCGGCAAGTTGCCCCCGTACCTTCGGTAGAAGGGGGGCCCATGGGAGTGAAGCCCTTGCGGCGTAAGCTCCTGTGGGTCGCAGAGACCGGGCGGTGCCGACTGTTTATCAAAAACACAGGACTACGCAAACCCGTAAGGGGCTGTATGTGGTCTGAAGCCTGGCCAGTGCCCGTAGGTTAAGGGGAGGAGTGCAAGCTCCAAACCGAAGCCCGGGTAAACGCCGGCCGTAACTATGACGGTCCTAAGGTAGCGAAAGCTGCCTGAACTCCGCTGTATGCGGGGAAGCCCTTAGAGCTCTGGCTACGAGAAGGTAAAAGCCTTCCGTAAAAATGCCAGAGATTGGGCAATCCGCAGGAAACCCCGAAAGGGGGTTCCTCAGAGACTGCACGCGGAGGCCACGCCTCCCTGGAGGAGCAATATGGAACTGTCTCCTGACTGGGTTGTGGGCTTTGTAGATGGTGAAGGGTGCTTTCATGTATCGGTCAATAAGCACCCTGAGATGAGCGTAGGCTATCAGGTTCTGCCCGAGTTTGTGGTGGTCCAGCACGAAAGAGATATACAGGTGCTGTATGCCCTCAAGCGCTTCTTTTCATGCGGTGTAGTGAGGAAAAACAATGGCGACAGATGGTGCTACAGGGTAAGAAAGTTGAGCTGTCTGAAAAAGATATGCGAGTTCTTCACGGAGCACCCTCTAAAGACGAAAAAGAACGTGGATTTTATAAAGTTCAGGCGTATAGTTCAGTGGATTGAAGAGGGCAGACATTTAAAGCCTGAAGGTCTTCTTGATATAGTGGAGACAGCTCTGCAGATGAACACTCAAAACAGAGAAAGGCTCCTTCAGGTAAAAAGGGACCTAGAGGCGGTGGTAAGATACAGTCCACCCTCTGGCGAAAGCCAGAGATAAAGGTGAGCGAAATTCCTTGTCGGGTAAGGAGACTTGCCCGTGTCCGGCTCATATCGGGGAAGCCCTCCTGCCCAAAAAGGGCGTGGGGTAATCCCGAGGGAAGCTCCTGCCTCGTGAGGGGTAGGAAGCCCCGTAACGACTGACCCGAAAGGGGAGGCACGCCTATAGCGTGCAAGACGCCGGCTCCCACCCGCCGAAAGGTGGTGCAGAAAGGGCTATGGAGGAAGTCATGCTTGACCCTTGGTACATAACTGGGCTTGTGGAAGGTGAAGGATGCTTTTCTGTGAGCTTTAACTTAAGAGACAGGTTGAAGGTAGGCGTAGAAACCAGAGCCTCCTTTTCCTTATCAATGAACAGAAGGGATTTGGAGCTTCTAAAAAAGGTGCATGCCTACTTTGCCTGCGGTGGTATAAGGTTCTCAAGGTCGGACAATACCTACAAGTATGAGGTCAGGGACATAAAAGACCTGACGCTGAAGGTGATTCCGCACTTTGAGAAGTATCCACTGCAGGGAGCAAAAGCTGAAGACTTTGAGAAGTTCAGAGAAATCTGCAAGATGATAAAAGCAAATCTTCACCTTTCACCAAAGCACTTGCCCCAGATAATAGAGCTTGCCTATCGTATGAACCCTTCGGGCAAGAGAAAATATACAAAGGACTTCCTCCTACAGGTCCTTGGTGGGATGAAGGTATAGTCTACCCCCTGCCGAAAGGTAGGAAAGGGTGAAGTTCCGACCTGCATGAATGGCCCAACGAGTGCCGCGCTGTCTCGAGGAGAGTCCCGGCGAAATTGTAATGCCGGTCAAGATGCCGGCTACCCGCGGTAGGACGGAAAGACCCCGTGAAGCTTCACTGCAGTCTGGCATTGAGCCTTGGCTTGTCCTGCGCAGGATAGGTGGGAGCCTGTGAAGTCCCTCCTCCGGGAGGGATGGAGGCGCCGGTGAGATACCACCCTGGACAGGCTGAGGCCCTAACCGAGCGGAGTTATCCTCCGCCGGGACCGTGTCAGATGGGCAGTTTAGCTGGGGCGGCTGCCTCCTAAAAGGTAACGGAGGCGTCCAAAGGTACCCTCAGGCGGGTCGGAAATCCGCCGTAGAGTACAAGGGCAGAAGGGTGCCTGACTGTGAGGCCGACAGGCCGAGCAGAGGCGAAAGCCGGGCCTAGTGACCCACCGGTTCTTCGGGGAAGGGCCGGTGATCAGCGGATAAAAGCTACTCCGGGGATAACGCTTGTTGTCCCGCTCCCAGGCAACTGGGAGGCAAGAACGCGGCTTATAACGGGGGAGCCCTCCTGCCCAGAAAGGGCGTGGGGTAATCCCGTGGGAAGTCAGGAGAGGCACGATGGTGAGCAAAAGGCAAAGGGAAATAATCATAGGCACCCTTTTGGGTGATGGCTACCTGCAAGCCACAGGCAAGAAGAATGCAAGGCTAAAGCTTGAGCATTCTGAAAAACAAAAAGACTACATCTTCTGGAAGTGGGAAGAGCTGAAAAACCTGATGCAGGACAAACCCAAAAGGATAGAAAGGTATAACCCAAAGTGGCGTAAAACTTACACCTACTACAGGTGTCAGAGCCACTCAATGCCTTTGCTGGGAAAGTTAAGAAGGCTCTTCTACGATGAGAAGGGCAAAAAAAGGGTGCCAGAAAAAATAAGTATGCTTCTAAAAGCTCCCCTTTCTCTGGCAGTCTGGTATATGGATGACGGACACTACTACAGAAGAGACAAGGTGGCCTACATATACCTCCCAAAGTACGGAGAAGAGGAGTTGCAAAGGCTGACCGAAGCCTTGGAAAAAAACTTTGGTTTAAAGCCAAAGGTAGTATGGAAAAAGGGCTACCCAGTGCTTTACTTTCCGAGAGAGGAAACTGAGAGGCTTATGTCCATAATAAAGCCTTGGGTGCCTGAGTTTATGAAATACAAAACCTCTCCTGACCCTGTAACGACTGAGGGCGCGTTGCCCGAAGGTTCTACCAAAAGGTAGAGCCAACACGCCGCGCTCCCCACGAAAAAGGTGGGGATGAAGATATAGTCTAACCCTCTGGGAAACCAGAGCAAGGTTGAACAGGCTAATCTCCCCCGAGAGCCCACATCGACGGGGAGGTTTGGTACCTCGATGTCGGCTCCCCCCATCCTGGGGCTGAAGCAGGTCCCAAGGGTTGGGCTGTTCGCCCATTAAAGGGGGACGCGAGCTGGGTTCAGAACGTCGCGAGACAGTTCGGTCCCTATCCGCCGCGGGCGCAGGAGTCTTGAGAGGGTCCGTCCTTAGTACGAGAGGACCGGGACGGGGCAGGCTCTGGTGTACCGGTTATCTCTCCAGAGGTAGCGCCGGGTAGCCATCCTGCTACGGGATAAGCGCTGAAAGCATCTAAGCGCGAAGCCCACCTCAAGATAAGGACTCCCTGAAGGGCCCTGGAAGACTACCAGGTTGATAGGCAGCAGGTAGAAGCTCCGCAAGGGGTGAAGCCGAGCTGTACTAATAGCCCGTTTGACTTGCACACCCACAGGAAGGAAGACCTATTGAGTTGCTAAGGTTTCCCTCGGGACCATAGCGGAGGGGAAACACCCGGTTTCCATTCCGAACCCGGCAGTTAAGCCCTCCAGCGCCGATGATACTGTGCCGGACGAACGGCACGGGAAAGTAGGTCGTCCCGGGGGTTTTAAAATTACTCAAGCCTGTAATTTATTGGAAGCCTTATCATTACGTCCACAGGAGGTTTTGGAAATAACTTAGCTACCTTCTGTAGGGTATCTATAGCATTAGCGTCTAAGATCTCGTAGCCTGAGCTTTTTTCTACATATATATTCTCCACTTGACCATCAGATTTCAACAAAAAGCATATCACAACTTTACCTTCCCATCCCATCCTGCGCGCTATAGGAGGATAACTTATATTTTCCCTTACTATAGAAGAAATTACCGAAAGTTTTTCTCTTAGGTAAGTTTCTGAAGTTTGTTTTTCATTTCCAGCAACTTTGCTTTGCTGTACCAAAGCTGAAGCATCCCCTCTTTTTTCGTTTTCAGTCACATTTTGTTTAACTACTCCACCTGATATTGAGGCATTCTCAGATTTTTCATATATACTGTTGCTTTCTTGAATGCCTTCCCTATAGCTCTCATACGATTCAGAATTTTGCATCAATTTCCCTTCACTTTTTTTATTCACTGCATTTTGTATGCGTTCCGTACTTTTTTTATGAGTTTGTATAAATTCTCTCTTTACAGGTGTTTTCTCTTCTGTGTGATGTTTTTCCACGTTATTTGCGCTCTGCTCTGTTAGACTAAGGTCTATTTCTACTATATGTTTGTATTTAACAGCCTTTCCGAAAAATAGAACGTAAGCGCTAAAAAATAAAATGTGCAAAAGGAGGGAGAAGGCGTAAGCGCTAAGTTTCCTATTCATATCAGTGTATTTTGTGAGCATGATGTACTGGAAAGAGTACCATTACGATTATAGTAAGCAGTGATAGGAGGAGGTAAACCAATGGTAAAGAAGCAGATAGGATAAACACCAATTTTCGCTTATCTTTTGTGAACATAACTACTCTTTTCCATAAGATGTTAAGGCTCCAAAAACCTGCTACAAATGGAAAAATCTTAAATAAGTTAAGCCAGATATCTCCTCTTTTAGCGAGCGTTACGCCATGAATTCCCAAACCAAAAGCTTGAGAAAAGCCATTTACTATATTGTGATAGTATTCGGTAAAGAAAAATTCAAGGGTATGAGAGAGACCCCCCACGATCATCAAAGGTGCAAAGGCATAACCAAGCACAAGAGTGCACTCTTTAAAACTTTTCTCAGTTATTTTTGCTACAAGCCTGAAGCTTACGTAAAACAACAAAAGAACCAATGAAACAGCCATAAGCAACGCGACAAGACCTGTAATATCAACCCAGCTGGGAATACCTAAAGCTGACTGAAGATGTTTGCCCACAACTACCCAAGGCATGTAGTTTGCAAGCCCACTCCTTGAAAGCCCGTGATGAAATCTCATTGTAAATGTGATGACCCCAAGGAGAAGTATATACACCGCTATCTCTATAGACTTGGGATTGCTTATCTCTTTGTATAGAGAGCTTCCCCAACCTCTTACCTCAAACCTCACAGCATCGCAAGCCTTGGCACACTCCATGCAAAGGGTACAGTAAGTCATAGAGTTCTTTTTGTCAAACTTGGATGGGTTTAGCTCATAGGGGCAAGCTAAAGCACACTCAGGCTTTTTACAGCTTTTACATTCCTCCTCGTATGTGGAAAGCCACGTAAAGGATGTCCTTGAAAAGGCAGTGTTAACTGAACCTATAGGACATATATATTTGCAGTATGCCATTCCCCTAAATACGAAGAAAAATAGCACGGAGAGAAAGGTAAAAGATAAAAAGAAAATGGCTGTATTAAAAGGATTTCTAAAAAAGCCCGGAAAGGTATAAAGTACAAACCAATAAACCAGAATGTTTGAACCTACGAGTCCTATGTAAGGGTTTGCAAGCCATTTTGGAGGTCTGAGTTTAAGCCCAAGTTTGGTTATATACTTGCCCAAAAAACCATGAGGACATACCATACAAAATACACTACCAAGGGTAGGAAGACTAACGGTCATAAAGAAGGGCCAAAAGATGGACCAGAAGACCGCATTAGTAAAAAGATTTCCCTTTGTAGGATTTATAAAACCATAAAGTGTAGAATAAATAAGGAGAAAAAGTGTAAATAGCCTATAGAAAAATAGCATATACTTATTTTTAAAAAGAAAGCTTAATATAGGCATACCAAAAATGTCCCTTTTATTTCTCTTTAATGCTATATGCACCTTAGTTACATGCATATTTATACCTCCTTTAAAAGCTGTAACTTACCCTTACGAGAAAAGTCCTTGGTGATCCGGGGGTGTATCTTTTTACGCCAGAGGTATCCTTTGTAACTTCAACCGCATACTTCTTGTTAAAGATGTTGTCTACCATTAGCGCTACGTCAAAGTTCCTTTTCACATAACCTAAGCTTACACTCGTTAGAAAGTCGTAACCCCCGTATTTTTCAGTGTTAGCATTGTCCATGTAATACCTACCCCAAGTATCAGTTTGAACCCTCGCTCTTATTCCGGATGGGTGAGTATAGTTCACAAAAAGTGAGTATTGATGAATTGGTATGTAAGGGAGTCTGTTACCATTTCTGCTCACATTTTTACCTCCCACAAGCTCGGAAAACTCTTTAAATTTGTAATCAGAGTAAGCGTAAGATAATCCTACATCAAACCCTTCAAAGAGTTTATAAGAACCCGAGAACTCAAATCCTTTCTTCTCGGTTTTACCTGCATTGGTAAATTGTGTGTATCCGTTAGGTTGTATAACTCTCACAACTTCATCTTTTACCCGCATTAGATACAAGGCTGTATCTACGGTAAATTTTTGGTGCCTTGCCTTAAGCCCGACTTCGTAGTTTATAACTTTGGAAAGTTTAAGGTCTGGGTTTGAGGATAGCTCGGAACTTGAAGGAGTAGTTGCTCCAGTTGATATTGTCCCATAAAGATTCACTACGGATGTGAGCTTGTACACAATACCTATTCTCGGACTGAATGCTGTGTAAGTTTTATCCCTTGAATAGGAAAGGCAGTTGTCTATGGAAGGATCAGGACAGCTTCGGTAGTTTCCCAGACCAAAGTCGTAATCTCCCCATTTAAAGCCTGATATGTCAAACTTTACCCTATCAACTCTCGCACCAACATCAATGATCCATCTGCCCCTTTGCAGAGATTCCTGAAGGAATACGCCTGACAAAGTAGTTTTTTGATTTTGCTTCTCAAGCAAGTCACCCCTTCTGTCAGAAAGAGTACTCAATATCCTACCTTGTACTACCTTCACATCCCTGTATTTGAAATAGTCCGTATTCTGGTCGTCGTGCCTTAAGGTGAATCCAGCAGTAAGTGTGCCTAAGCTGTGTCTGTAGTTTGCCTGAAAGTCAAAGCCATACACCCATGTATTTGCATCATTTATCTTTCCTGTAACAGGGTGGTAATGTTGCCAGTGATTTAGGTAAATTAGTGGTATTATTTCAAGGTTTCCAAAATTCTTTGTAAGCTTAGAACTAAGAAAGAATATTTCCGAATACCTTCCCATATTTTTCCAAGGATCTGCGGTTGTTGGAACTTGTCCAGTTCTTTTAAATTCTGACCACTGGTCTATACCCCTGCTTGGGTTTACTACAAGTGATCCCGGAAGCTCAAGGTTAGCTTTAGTGTAACTTATATAGTTCTCCCATGTACTACCGTCCTGAAACATGTAGGAAGGCTGAAGGGTTATCTGATTTGTCCAGAATTTGTTATGGGGTCTCCAAGAGTTATCAGTTTGTCTCCTGCTTGCGTTAAAACCTATATAAAACCCTCCTCCTAAGGGTGTAGAATAGTAGAGATTATGATTTTGTGTGTTATAATCTCCTACGCTTAGCTTTATAAAGCCTCCCTTCTTCTCAAATGGGCTTCTTGTTATGACGTTTATAACACCGCCTGATGAGTTAACCCCCCAGAGTGTGGAATTGGGACCTTTGACCACTTCTACTCTTTCAATAAGAGATGTATCTACAAAGTCCAGCCTTGTGAGGCTGTCAGGGTCTGTTATAGGAACACCGTTCAGCAGTATCATTATTTCCCTGACACCGTAAGGAGCTTTTAATCCTGCACCTCTTATGATGAGTCTCGTGTCATAGCCTTGATTCCTTGTAGTAATGTTCACACCCGGTAGCCCTTGCAAGGCATCGTAAAGATTAAACATGGGTTTCTGATCAAGTTTATCTTTACCTATTACACTGACGCTTGCAGGTACATCTTCCGTCTTCCTCTCTGTCCTCGTTGCTGTAACGCTAACTTCTTCTACCTGCACCTCCTTTGCAAGCGCACTTCCTAAAAAAACCAACCCAAGCATTCCCACCGTACGCCTCATGTTAAACCTCCTGAGTATTTTATGATATTATAACATAAAAAATAAGGGAATTTTAAAGTAACTATTTCGTGAATATAACACAAGGTACATTTAGGCGATAGAGTTAAAATAAAATAAATGCTGATCGCCAAAGGTATTAAAAAGCGCTACAAAGGAAGAGAGGTTCTCAAAGGTGTAGATCTGCGGATAGATAGGGGGCAGATAGTAGGACTGCTAGGTCCAAACGGTGCCGGTAAAACTACCCTTTTTAACTGTCTTGTCGGTTTCATTTCTGTTGATCAGGGCAAGATCCTGTTTGATGGTAAGGATATAACCCACACGCCGGCGCATCTGAGAGCGAGGGAAGGTATTACCTTTCTGCCCCAAGAACATACCCTCTTTGAGGATCTTACCGTCCTTGAAAATCTTCTCATATTTCTTGAGTTCTTTGAGGAAAGTAGAAGTTTAAGGTATGCAAGAGCCGAAGAGCTTCTCGCGGACTTTGGACTTTACGATATAAAAGATATCAAAGCGAAACACATATCCGGAGGACAAAAGAGAAGGCTTGAGATAGCAAGATCACTGATACCAAGACCTAAGTATATATTCTTTGACGAACCCTTTGCAGGCATCGATCCCATACTCGTTGCAGATATAAAACTTATGATAAAAGATCTTAAGTCTCAAAACATAGGAGTGCTTATAACTGACCACAACGTGAGGGAAGCTATAAAGATAGTGGACAAGGTTTACATAATATCTGAAGGTAGTATAATCGCGGAGGGATCGCCTGAGGAAGTAGTGATCAATAAAGAGGTAAGGGAAGTATACTTAGGAAGTGACTTTGCTCTTTAGAACGGAATTTAAAAACACAGCCTTAAAAAATAAAAGCCACAAAAATATGTAAGGCAGAGCGGAAAAGTAAAGGAAAAAATCCCCCATAACGTCACAAAAACTCATCCAGAATACGCTAAAAGTTACATAGGGAAGTAGCTTTCTGAGAAGAACTTCATCAACGAGAGTCTGTATGCTCACGTTTACACCCTTTGACTGCATCCAACCGTAAACTATTCGCGGATAGAGGTGTGCTACACCACCCATTATAGTAGTTGCAGTAAAGCCATAAACGAGAAGATCTATATGCGGTCTTATCAAAAGGGGTATCAAATTGTTACCAGCCATGAGAACACCGATCAGCATACCAAAAGGGAGGAAAACCATAGCCAGTATAAAGTATCTTACTGCAAGAGGTATCTCTTTTGGCATACGCCTGCCTGAAAATACAGAGTAAATTATCCAAAGAAAGTAGCTTACTACGACTATGGGTAGGATACTCAGAAGAGCTATAAATTTGTAGTTGAGAATATAAAAGGAGAAAAGGAAGGGAGGTAAGGCTAAGAGGCTAACATAAAATAAATAAATGCCATACTTTACATTCAGAGCTTCCATATAAAGCATGGGTATCCACGCAAGCTGTGTTCCCATAACTGCGTTGAGCATAAAACCGAGAGTAAGTGTATGTACGGCAACCTGCGGTGGAACATAGCCAAGATCTGAAAGGAGAAGGAATATAGAGGATATTAAAAAGTAAAGAGCGCTTAAACCAAGAAACTTCACCGTCACGGGACCCCAGTTTTTTACAGAGATAAATATGTGAACAAAGAAGATGATTGACACCAAAGCACAGATGTAACTTGCGTAATGAAACCATCCTGCATAAAGGAAAAGAGATGCAAAGAGGCTGAGGGAAAAAACTATATAAGACACCTGTGGAAATTTCAAAGATCTACCTTGAGAGTTTGGAATAAGCTGATACATGGCGGACATGATTGTATGGGCTATAAAGCCGAATACTGCTATCATCCATACGGCTTCCAAGTTTAAACTCAACGACTTGTATATCAGCGAGAAAAAGAGATCTACCCATGCCAGAACAAAAAAGAAGAGGCTTACTTTTGAAACGTAGAACATAAATTAAATAGTAAGTAATCACTTATGTATTGTCAAGCCCACCCCCATAAAAAGAGTTATAATTTCAAGTATGAAAAGGCTTATATTAGTATTAGTTCTTCTTTTGGGTGCTATCGTGATAGGTAGTCTTATAGCTAAGCTTCCCGTAGGGAGCAGAATAGCGGTTATAAAGGTGGACGGTATAATAATTGATCCTGATCCTGTAGTGAAGAAGATAGAAAAAGCTAAGAAGGATGATAGCATAAAAGCCCTTGTCTTGAGGGTTGACAGTCCGGGCGGTTCGGTTGGAGCTTCTCAGGAAATATACAGAGCTTTAGAGAGATTCAAAGAAAGTAAAAAACCTATAGTGGTTTCTATGGGAAATGTGGCTGCATCAGGTGGATACTACATATCCATACCTGCTGACTATATATACGCAAATCCAGGCACTATAACAGGTAGCATAGGTGTGATCATACAGCACATGGACTATAGGGAGCTTTTGAATCGTATAGGTGTAAAGACCACAACCATAAAGACGGGTAAGTTCAAAGATATACTCTCTCCCTTTAAGAACCTCACGGATGAGGAAAAAGAGTACTTAAAAAATACAGTGGAAGATGCATATAACCAATTTGTATCAGCTATACTCAAATATAGGTCAGGGAAGATAAGTGAGGAAAAGCTCAGAAGCGTCGCTGATGGCAGAATAATGACCGGACTGATGGCTCAGAAAGTGGGGCTTGTAGACGGGCTTGGTAACTTTGAAGATGCCATTGATAAGGCTAAAGAACTTGCAGGAGTGAAAGAGGCGAGGGTTTTTTACATGGAGGAGGGAAAGAGCTTAATCAGAAGGTTTTTTGGAGCGGATCTTTCTGGTTTTTACCTTAATTACTATCCAACAATGACTTATTATCTCATGAAGTAAAAACGTAACCTCCGTAACCTACAACCTTATGTCTTTCTCCTCCACTCTGTGCAGATGTCCCGTAATCAAGAAGTTTACCTTTGAGTCCCTTCTCTTTTGCATAGAGAATTGCACCGGTTATGCCTACTATACCGCACGCCTCGCACTTACTCAAGATTTTTACGTCCAAACCCTCGACTCCAGCGTGACAGAAGTTATCTTTAACCTTAGCGACGGTGTCTGGATAGTAATGGCTAAGATCAGAACTCACAACAAAAAGAGTATCTTCTCCTTCAAAAAAGCTTAGGAGATATTTTATTTCTTTGGGCGATGCATCTCCGTAAAGTACAGGTATTATATAGAATTTATTCAAAAGCACTTGTAAAAAGGGGAGTTGTACTTCCAGAGAATGTTCTTTAAAATAGGGCGTATCGCTCAAGCTTACTCTAACAGACTTTTCCATCTGAATAAACTTTTCTATACGTTCCCTATCTACCTCTACTAATCCCAGCGGTGTTTTAAAAGCCTGGTAGCTTCCAAAAGAGATACCCTCAAACAACACATAATGACTTGGCGCTATAAGAATAATCCTCCAGTCTTTTGATGTATCAAGGTTTTGCATTTGCTTGTAGACCACTCCAGCAACTCTACCCGAATATACATAACTTGCATGGGGAGCTATAAAACCCATAGGTTTTAATGGAAAAAGCGGTGAAGTCTTTAAAAAATTGGTTACAGTGATTCTAAGGGTTTCCGGATCGGATGGGTAAAAGATACCAGCCACGTTAGGTCCTTTTACCTTCATGAGAAATAAATTAATCTCCTATGGAAAGTCTTGCATGGATGAGTGAAGAGAGAGACGGTAAAGTTCTGTGTAAAGCTTGTTACCAGAGATGTCTGGTCAAAGATGGTGAGTATGGAAAGTGCGGTGTTAGGGTAAATAGAGAAGGTAAGCTTTTTTTAACAGTTTACGGTAGCGTTGCATCTTACAACACGGATCCCATAGAGAAAAAGCCGCTGTATCACTTTCTTCCCGGCACATATACCTTTTCAGTAGGAACTGTAGGATGCAACTTCTCATGTCTGTTTTGTCAAAACTGGGAGATCTCTCAGTATCCGCAGACACATCGTTATAAAACCTTTGGTGAAAATATGTCTCCGGAAGATATAGTGAGGTTGGCAAAGGTTTACAAAACACCTTCCATATCGTACACTTACAATGAACCTGTAATATTCTTTGAGTTTGCCTTTGATACTATGAAACTGGCTCACGCTGAAGGGATAAGAAACGTTTTTGTTACGAGCGGATACGAAACAGAAGAAGTGATTGACGCTTCTCTGCCTTATCTTTCCGCAATGAATATAGACCTCAAGTCCTTCTCGGATAAGTTCTACAGAGAAGTCTGCGGAGCAAGACTAAAACCTGTTCTGAAAACTATAGAGTACGCATATAAAAAGGGTGTGTGGATCGAAATAACAACGCTTGTGATACCTGGATTGAATGATACATCTGAAGAAATAAGGGATATAGCGAGGTTTATAAGAAGCATTTCGGAGAATATACCTTGGCATATTTCCCGTTTCTTTCCGGCTTACAAAATGACCAATCTGTCACCAACACCTTTAAGTAGCTTGATCGGTGCGTACGAAATAGCAAAAGAGGAAGGATTGAATTACGTATATCTGGGAAACTATCCGTCTGAGGATCTTGAATCCACTTACTGTCCATCGTGCGCTTACAAAGTTATAGAAAGGAAGGGGTTTCTCGGTGAGCAAGTTAAGGTTCATCTAAGTGATGGTAAATGTCCCAAGTGTGGGAAGGTAATAGATGGTATTTGGAGCTTATTTTGACAGTAACTTGAGACTAATAGGAGCTAATAGTGTAGTTACGGCAACTGTGAATATGACTACAGCATACAGAAGATCGTTATAGATATTTGCTTGTCTCCCAAGCTCTGCAAAAATCAGACCTACTTCACCTCTAGGTAACATGGAAAAACCTATAAGGAGTTTCTCCCTAAAACTTCCACTTACTAAAAAACCGGACACTACTTTACCTGTTAGAGCTACCAGGAGGATCAGACAAGACATGAGCCAAAATTCGACAGATTCAAAGTCTATAGCTTTCAGGTTCAACGCTATTCCCACATACACAAAAAATAAAGGTGTGAGTACCCATACCAAAGGTAAGATGGTATGTTCCACTTTTTGAGCCATCTTTTCGTCTGTCTTTAAAAATATGGCAAAGGGTAGTGTAAGCCTTCTTGATAGTGCAAGTCCTGCGGTAAAAGCTCCCAGTATTTCAGGAGAACCCACCTCATGAGCCAAATAAGCAAATAGAAAGATCACAGACACTACCGTGGGAGGTATAAAGTCCTCGGTGCCAAGCGCTTTGGAGAGCATCTGTATAATTCTGGCAAGTATTTGGGCAACTATGGGAGAGAGTATAAAGAAGGTAGCTATGTAAAGGAGGAGGGTTAATATCGCACTCACGTGCAGAGTACCTTCTTTTGAAAATTCGTAAAGTGCAGAAAGTATTACAACACCAAACACATCGTCAAGCACCGCCGCTCCGAGTACTATTTGAGCAAACCTCTCTCTCATTTTACCCAGATCTTCAAGTACCTTTACCGTTATACCTATGCTTGTAGCGGTCAAAGTACCTCCGATAAACAAACTGGTAGCTAATGGTAAACTCAGAAAGTAAAGAGAGACCAATGTTCCAAGTATCATAGGAAGAGAGGCACCCACAAAAGCTACTATAAAGGCTAATACTCCTACATCTTTTAGCTTTTGTACGTCAGCTTCCAGACCTACCTGAAAGAGTAAAAGTATGACGCCTATCTCGGCAAAGAGCCTGAGAGTTTCGTTTGGTTCCAGGATACCTAACACACTCTGACCAAGCAAAATACCCACGAATATCTCACCCAGAACTGCCGGAAGACCGAGCTTTGAAAAGGTGTCACCTATTATGCGCGCAAGAAAGAGAATTATAGCTAAATGCAAGAATATGATATGGAGATCCATATTACTTTTTCCTTGATGCGCAAAGGTATTTGACTCCTTCTTTTGTCCTTGCCCAATGACGTGTACCTGCAGGAACTTCTAAGATGTCTCCAGCCTTTAGATGATAAATTTCTTTATCTGTACCTATAACTATTGAGCCTTCAAGTATAAATCTTACTTCATCTTCGGGATGCGTGTGCCAGTCGTAATATGTGTCAGGTGGATCTTCCCAAAGGTATATACCTTCATAGCCAAGTTCTCTAAGCTTCCTTTCGGCTTCCTGGATATATGTCATCTCACAAACCTGTAGAACCAAAGCCTCCGTCACCCCTTTGTGTTGAACTCAGTTCTTCCACCTCTTCCCACTCAACCCGTATGGCTGGACAGATAATTAGCTGTGCTATTCTGTCCCCTCTGTTTATAACAAAGTCTTCCTCTCCTAAGTTTACCAAAATCACTTTTACTTCTCCTCTATAATCCGCATCTATTGTGCCAGGCGCATTAAGAAGTGTAACACCGTATTTTATGGCAAGTCCACTTCTTGGTCTTACCTGAGCCTCATAACCCGGTGGTAGTTCTATAGCTATGCCCGTAGGTACAGGGACTCTTTTCATAGGCTTTAGAAAGATAGGCTCACAAACGGCCGCAAGAAGGTCCATACCAGCCGCATGTTCGGTGGCATAAAAGGGAAGTGGAAGTCCTTGAGCGTGAGGTAAACGTTTTATTTTGATCTTTAAAGTTTTCATCATTGGGTGAATAATAATATACCGCAGAGATAAAGGGAGATCAAGTATAAAAAACTTTTTTCTCCCTTAGCGTTAAGATATGATTTCTTTGTTAATAGAAAATGGGATTAGTTTTCAAGGTCTTTTCTCAGCCGGCGGTGGGACTTGAACCCACGACCTAGGCATTACGAGTGCCTCGCTCTGCCGCTGAGCTACGCCGGCTATCGTCTAATCCTATATTGGTAAGCTTAGCTCTTCCCTGATCATCTACTTCAAGCACCTTTACCTTTACTGTGTCACCTACGCTGAAAACAGCCCTAACATCTTTTACGTATCCTTCCATCTTGCTCACATGCAAAAGACCTATCTTTCCAGGTAAGATCTCCACAAAAACACCGTAGGGTTCTACACGTGTTACCTTACCTTCGTAAACCTTTCCCACTTCCACATCCCTTATTATGTTCTCTATAATTTCCTTTGCTGCATCTATTGCTGATTTGGATGGTGCGGTCAAAGACACTTTTCCACCTTCAAGCACCCACACGGTAGTTCCAGTTTTCTCCTTGATATCCTTGACGGTCTTTCCACCGGGTCCTATGATAAGCACAGCTTTATCTTCAGGTACAGTTATGATCTCTATTCTTGGTGCATGAGGAGAAAGATCCCTTCGTGGTTCAGATATAGCCTGATACATTCTATCGAGTATATAAAGCCTGCCAGCTTTCGCTTGCATGAGAGCCTCTTGCATGATTTCCCTCTTTAAGCCCTTTATCTTTATATCCATCTGCACACTTGTTATCCCGTCCTTTGTACCAGCTACCTTAAAGTCCATATCTCCAAGCTGATCCTCGTCCCCCAGTATGTCCGAAAGGATCACATACCTTTCACCTTCCATGATCAGACCCATAGCTATGCCTGCAACGTGTTTTTTCATGGGAACACCTGCATCAAAGAGAGCCAAAGAACCTGCACATACCGTTGCCATAGACGTTGAACCATTCGATTCAAGTATGTTGGATACTACCCTTATTATATAAGGAAATTCATCTTCGGAAGGTATAAGGGGTTCTATAGCCCTTTCTGCAAGCGCTCCGTGACCTATCTCTCTTCTTCTGGGAGGTCCCCATGGCTTTGCCTCACCTGTAGAAAAGGGCGGGAAGTTATAGTGGAGCATGAATCTTTTGAAAACTTCTCCTTCATAAATGCTCTCTACCAGCTGGGCTTCATGTGGTGAGCCAAGAGTTACAGTAGCAAAAGCTTGAGTTTGTCCTCTGGTGAAAATAGCGCTACCATGAGGTCGCTCAAAGGGCTTTATCTCTATGCTTATAGGTCTTATCTCGTCAGGTCTTCTCCCATCTATCCTAATACCTTTATTTAGTACCATGTCCCTCATCAGTTTACTCGTAAGCTTTTTGTAGTGATAGCCTACCTTAAAATGAAGTTCTTCAGGTATCTGATAGGTTTCTATAAACTCTTTCAAGATGGCTGAAGATTTTTCCTTTCTCTCCCTTTTGTCTTGTATCTCAAAGGTTTGAAGTATTTTTTCACTGCAAAACTCCACCATAAGATTTTTTATCTCGTCAGGAATCTCTATACCTTCAAAGCTCATCTTAGGAACCCCCACCCTATCCCTAAGCTCTTCCTGAACCTTTATAATATCTTTTCCTACCTCTAAACCAAAGTATAGAGCGTTAGCAAAAGTATTCTCATCAACTTCCTTTGCACCACCCTCCACCATAATTATGCTATCTTTACTGACAGCTAAGATTATCTCAAGATCGGCTCTTTGTCTCTCTTCGTAAGTAGGATTTGCCACAAAATTACCGTCAATCCTACATATCCTTAATCCAGCTATAGGACCTTCAAAGGGTATTCTGGAAATATGAAGCGCTGCGGAAGCTCCAGTTATAGCAAGCACATCTGGGTCGTATCTGTCATCAGCGGAGAGTGTAAGCGCTGTTATGACCACATCGTGAAAAAACCCCTCCGGAAAGAGTGGTCTTATGGGTCTATCTATAACCCTTGAAACAAGTACCTCACGATCCGTCGGCTTTCCTTCCCTTTTTACAAAACCTCCAGGTATCTTTCCCCAGGCGGAAGATTGCTCCCTGTAATCAACGGAAAGGGGCATAAAATCTATATTCTGCTGAGGTTCCTCGGAAACTACAGCCGTAACTAAAACCGCCGTATCACCTTGTCTTACGACTACCGCACCATCAGAGAGTTTAGCATAATGCCCGGATTCTATTATTATGGGGTCCTTGTCCCCCAATTTGGCGATCACCTTCTCCATCATCTCACCTTAAGACCTAACCTTTGAACCACCTCTAAGTATCTTTTATAGTCAGTGTTTTTAAGATACTCCAAATGCCTCCTTCTGGCATGTATCATAGCTATTAGCCCTCTTCTTGAATGAACATCCTTCTTATTCTTTTTAAGATGTTCGGTAAGTCTGTTTATCCTTTCTGTAAGCACGGCTATCTGTACTTCCGGAGAACCGGTATCTCTTTCATGCCTCTGAAAGTTCCTTATTATCTCCTGTTTTTTCTCCTTCGGTAATGCCATCTTAACCTCCTTAAGTTATAATATTATACATCAACCTCCTCCGTATTCGGATTGTTCTATCTCCATAGTGAACTCTTCTATCATAGCAGTCAGCATCTTTACAATTTCCTTTATATCTTTTTCAAGATAGTAATCAAAGAGTTCCATCTTTCTCTCATGAAAGTGCTCATCATCTACGTAATATCTTACCAATACATAAGGTACATCCTTATCATGCTGAAATTCCTTATCATCGGGAGAAATCAGATGTACCTCAATATCTGGGTTGGTTGTGTAGCTCTTTTCAAGATAGTCTCTAAGCTCCTTTAACTTTTCCTCATATATCTTCCAGTTCATCATAGTTTATATTTTACTCCATGAGATTGTGTTTTATATCCACAGGAGGAGCAATAAGAGGAGTTATAGCTGAAGCCATAGCAAAAAAAATGTCCAAGGAAGCTCTGCTCAACATGGAAATATTTTCGGCTGGAGTGGAACCACTGCAAGAAGTTCCTAAGCAGGTGATAGATGTGCTTGAAGAGAAGGGTTATTCGGTAGAAGAGATAAAACCGAGATCTTTGGAAGATGTATCTTACGAAGATGCTGACATAATAATAACCCTCTCAACGGAGGCGAGGGACAAAAGTCCATACATGCATACCCACAAAAGGAGGGAACACTGGGTTTTGGAAGAGATAAAGGATGTAAGTGACCTGCAAGCTCTTAGAAAGCTCAGAGATCAGATAGAAGAAAATGTAGTTTCTCTATTTAAAATAAGATAAACTTATACTTGTCATAAGGCACTTTTATACATATAATTTAAAAAGGAATGATAGATATCACTAAGTTGAAGACCTTTATAGCGGTTGCGGATTTGGGAAGCTTTTCAAAAGCATCGGAGATATTATACATAACACAGCCTGCAGTCACCCAACAGATAAAAGCCCTTGAAAAAATAGTAGGTGCTAAACTCTTTCAAAGACAAGGTGGGAAGATAGTGCTTACCAACGAAGGAAGGAGAATATACGAAATAGCCAGATCCCTTTTGAGCGATTATGAAAACCTTATGGAGGAAATGGCAAAGATAAAGAAGGACTTTAAAGATACGCTCTTTGTGGGTGTAAGCACAACGCTGAGCGGTTATAAACTGCCTGAACTTATAGCTGAATTTCACTCTCAGATGCCAGGCATATCTATAAGGGTGTTTGTAGAGAACTCACAGCAAATAGAAGAAAACTTACTTTCCGGTGTGCTTAATGTAGGCGTAATAGAAAGACCACCCTCTGATAGATTTCACGCAATTCAGTGGTTCTCTGACGAAATCATATACTTTACTCATCCTGAGCATCCTTTCGCCAGAGAAGGTGAGATACACCCCGAGAGGCTTTATGAAGCAGATATCATCTTTAGGGAAGTCAGTTCAGGCACAAGGAGGATAGTAAAAGAGGAACTTGAGAAACTCGGAATAATCTTTGAAAAGTTGAATATAAAGGTGGAGATAAACTGCGGAATGTCCATACTGAGCATGGTAAGAGGTGGTTACGGTACGTCCTTCTTGTCAAAGGGACTCTTGGAGAGGGATCTTCAAGAAGGGAACGTGGTTCATGTAAAAATAAAAGGCTTTAGCGCAAAAAGGTGGTACTACATAATATATCCGGAAAATGCCAAACTCAGTTTTCTTGCGGGCAGGTTTATAAGATTCCTCCTTTCAAAGTCGGAAAAAGAGATAACAGTATGAGAGAGCTACAAACTTTGCAAGATCTGTGGTCAGCACTGAAAGTTTTTGCTGAAGATTTGAAAAGATTCGCTTTCTTGCTTGAAGGCCAGAGAGAAAAAATCGTGAAGTAACAGCTTGGCTTCTGGACGAACTTGACGAAAAACTTGAGAAAATTACACCGTGTAAACAAACTAGATGAGGACGAGAAATGGGTAGAGACTAAAAAAAGCAGATTGGCTTTTAAACAACACCTTCTTTATGGAGCTTTTCTTGAAAAAGAATAGCAACAGGTATGAGCTTTCTGTGAAGACTTTCCACATGCCACCCCGACTTGCCAAAATCCTCAAGGAAAGCAAGAACACAAAGAAGAGCGAAGACAGCGAAGACAAAAGCACAGAGTATGCGAAAATTCTGGACACGCTTTTTTGTGCAGTGCTTGATTATGCCTATGAGAACAAAAGCCTTTATGACCTTCTTTACTGGGTGCTTTATGGCTACCTTCACAAAGAACATATTCTTAAGAGAGAAAGCAAAAACAACTCAAGGGTTATGTCGCTCATAAACTACGGAGCAAGGCAGGAGCATCTGAGTAGCAAGCTTATTCTTATAATCAAACTACAGGAGGAGTTAAAAATGAGAGTAGATGAAAAAGCAAACAAAAGGCTGTAGGCAGTATTCTGGGAAGGTAAGGAATTTGCTCAAGCCTACAAGGAAGCTTTCATAGAAGACCCTGAGGGTGTCAGAAAAAAGCTTTCAGTCCTTACTCACAAGCTCCTTGAAGCTGCAAGAAGGAAGGATACAAATAGCTTTCTCTACAACTTGATGAGGGCCTACAAGGAAATAGATAGACCTGTGCCCGAGACATTTCTTGATGCTCTGGGAGAAGGACTGGAAAGAATAGCCTATGCTTTTCTCATAGGGGTGAACTCAAAAGAAAAGAAAAAGAAGGAAGAAGAAGACCATGGAGAACCTCCTGAGGAAGAGGTGGGCGAAGTCTAATGGCACCACCATAAGAGAGCATACAGACAGGCTGAAAGAAAACTTAAAGGTTCTGAGAGAGCTTTACGGAGACAGAATAGCCTGTCCTGAGGAGTTCAGACATATCTTCTGGCAGGCTTTGGAGCTTGCCTGTGAATACCACGACTGGGGCAAGCTCCACTGGGCCTTTCAGCGGAATGTGGTTAAAAACGAGCGGGTAGAGTCTTTATACACTCCAGAGGTCAGACACAACCTCCTCTCTCCCGCTTTTCTGCCTAATACCTTGATAAAGACCTTAAAGAGTATATAGCACTTGCCATAATCCACCACCATGATACACAAACGGGTGAAGGAGTGGCTGAAGAAGTTTAGAAAGTTCTGGAAAAAGAGTTTAACATAAAGATACAGGGCTGGCACAAAAGACTTCTTGTAAAAAACGAATATCAGAGTCTGCAGGCGCTCACGGGTGATGACAAAGATAAGAAAAAGTTTTATCTGCTTCTTAAAGGACTTTTGCTACGGATAGACAACGCAAGCTCAAACAAAGAACTGCCTGTTATAGAACTTGAGCCCTTAAGTGCTGTGCCTGGAGGCGAAAAAGGGTCGCCTTTCTACTATATGAAACTAATTACTGATTTTTATAGAAATATCTTGACATTTATAGAAATCTAGTATATATTTAGTGCTATCAAATTATCGCAGTGGGCTAAGAGGGTAGGTCTTAGTTATAGAAGGGCATGGCAACTTTTTAAAGAGGGGAAAATACCAAATGCGGTCAGGCTTCTGGCTCTATAGTTGTTCTGGAAGAAGAAAAACCCAACTTACCAGAAAAAACCGTAGCTATTTATGCCCGAGTTTCAAGTAATGAAAATAAAGAAAAACAGAGAGAATAATAGAGGAACTCACACAGGAGAGTGATAGTGATTAGAGCTTATGTATATCCTCATTTTGCGAATAAGGGTAAGGTAGTAAAAATTGGAAAAGTCTTGAAAGAATACAGAAAAACAGCAGAGAAGATAGCCAGCTACCAGTGGCAGGTCTTCTTTAAAGAAGGCAGGTTCAGCAGATATGCAAAGCTAAAACACATAGAAAGCAGGCTATCAGAAAGATACAAACAGGTCTGTCTGTGGCAGGTGGTAAGCGGACTTGAGGGTTTTGTCTCCAACATACAAAACAAATTCAAACAGATAGTCCTCTCTTCAAACCTGGATAGAAAAACCAAAAGAGTTCTTCTATACATCAACAGCAGAGGTGAGTGGTTTTCTAAAAGGTCAGAGAAAGCTCTGTGGATAGAAGGAAAGGAGAGGATAGGGTATGAGATAACAGAGGAAGAGAGGAAGTTGGCAAGGAAAATTTTTAAGCATATCTTGAAAGGCTGGAGAAGGCCATCTTTTAGGCACATATCCATGCACTTAGACAGCAAAGTGGTACTTGTGGAGGAAAACAAGCATTCAAAGACCTTCCAAAGGTGGCTAAAGCTATCTACCCTTGAGAGAGGAAAACCCATATACGTGCCACTCAAGAACAACAGCTATGCGGAAAACTTAGAAGGTGAGCTTTTAAACTTTTGCCAGATTGTGGAGGAAGAAGGAAAGGTAAAGGTAGTCCTTATAAAGGACATAGCCACAAGGGAGGAATACAAGCCACTGGTAGAAAGCATAGCCATAGATATAGGGCTAAATCCTTTGATGGCAACAGATAGAGGAGACCTTATTGGAAGACAGTTTTTTGAAGTATTGAAGAAATACGACCAGAAGATAACAAAGAGGATGGCAAGCTTGCAGAGAAAAGGCATAAAACCAAATCAAGATAAAAAATACATAGAGCTTGTAAGGAGGCTTAGGGCTTTTATAAAAACGGAAATAAACAGGTTTGTAAACAGGCTGATAAAGTTATACAAACCGGCTAAGATAGTAATAGAGAGGTTAGACTTCAGAAGTCCAGACTTGTCAAGGAGAATGAATAGGATTATTCAGAACTTTGGGAAAGGAGTTTTTAAAAAGAAATTAGAAAGTTTAAAAGAGGAATACGGGATAGAGATAGTGGAAGTAAATCCCGCATACACATCGCAGGAGTGTAGCTCTTGTGGATATGTGGATAAGAATAACAGGAAGGATACTCACATTTTTGAGTGTGTAGCCTGTGGCAGGAAGATAAACGCACAGGTAAATTCCGCAAGGAATATCCTCAGGAGAGCGTCTCTCCTGAGGTTAATAAAGTCCTCCACTCCGAAAAAGCAATTCCTCAAGGTGCTGATAAAAAGGTATCTTGAGAGACACAAGGGGTGTAATAGTGCTCCCCTGGAAGTCCTTAAAGCTAATCCCTACTTTAGGGACTTCCTAAACCCTCTGAGTGGAGGGAATAAATTTCTATTAAAGGGGGAACTATGAAGGGTGTGATCTTTGATGTAGATGGTGTCATTGTTGATGTAAAAGAGTCTTATCACCTTGCCATAAAGATGACCGCTGAAGCTTTCCTTGGACATGAGGTGGATCTAGACACGGTGAGAGCTATTAAATTTGGAAAGGGTATAAACAACGATTGGATAGCTACAAGAGAGGTTATCAAATACTTTGGGAAAGAAATAGAGATTGAGGAAATAATAAGCGTATTTAACAGAATTTATAGACAGGTTAGGGATAAGGAAAAACTTATCCTTGATGGGAAGTTTTTCTCTTACTTAAAAGCTCAGAATATACCCTTGGGTATCCTTACTGGAAGACCTAAGGAAGATCTTGAGTACACTTTTAAAAGGTTTGGTCTTTTTGAGTACTTTGATTTTATACTTGATGATGATCAGATATCTGTAGAGGAGTTGAAAAAACCTCATCCTTTCGCTCTTCACCTTTGTATTGAAAGTATGAACCTTTCCGCGTGTGCGTACGTAGGTGACAGCAAGGCTGATTGGGAGATGGTAAATAGTTACAGGAAGATGTATGAAAAATCCGTTAAATACGTGCATTTTGGTCAAAATGTAAAGGTAGATGGTGTCATTACTGTAAATGCTCCCGATGAGCTTGCCTTAACTCTTCAAGAGGTTTTGAAGCATCTATGAGTAAAATAGGAATATCATCCTCAATAGGGTAAAATACCCTGCAGTCATTACATATAAGTATATTCTTTTCTCTATCGTAAATTAAGTCTCCCTTACATCTGGGACATGCGAGTATCTTTAAAAGCTCTTCATCCAGCATATTAATCTTCCTTTATATACTCCCAAAGCTCTTTTATGAGGCTCAAAAATTCTTTGTAACGGCTCTCTTTTAACTTCCTTTTGAGTTCTTCTTCCTCAAAGAGGAGGGTGCCATCTATTGGTGAGTAATCAATGTATTGAAGATCCGAAGTGTTGAGGTCAAATATGCACATATACTGCTCTGCCTCTCTCTTGAATCTCACAAACTCTTCCTCATAGGGAGTGGACATCTTTGTAGTCCACATGAAAGCTCCACCAAAAGGATTTAGCCAATACTGTTCGTTACTTTCTATACAAAAGATCGCCCTTTTTACAGAGATAATGTCATCCAGAAGCTCCCCATCCGGCATGCTTACTGCCCACACACGGTTCTTTAAAGGATTTACGAGAAACTCAACCTGCCTCTCCTCAAGAGCCATAGCTATATTATAAACTATAAATAAATGATATTGCTTATAGGGGGACCAACAGCAAGCGGAAAATCTTCCATAGCATGTAAGTTGGCACAGATACTCAACACGGAAATAGTAAGCGCCGATTCTATGAGCGTGTATAAGTACATGAATATAGGTACCGCAAAACCTTTGGAGTGTATGAAGGAGGTAAGACATCACCTCGTTGATATACTTGATCCCGGAGAAATTTTTGACGCAAAGATGTTTGAAAAGATGGCTTATGAGGCTATAAAGGATATAGAAAGGAGAGGGAAGCTTCCTATAGTGTGCGGAGGTACATACCTTTACATACAGGCTCTCCTTTACGGTATAGAGGAAACCCCACCGCCAGATTGGTCATTAAGGGAAAGGTTGTACAGTGTATTAAAAAGGAAGGGAAGCATTTATATGTACGAAAAGCTCAAGGTTATTGATAAAAAATATGCTCTCAAAATCTCACCTAAGGATAGCAGGAGGATAGTGAGGGCTTTGGAAGTTTTTCTTCAGACAGGTAAACCTTTTTCTTCCTTTCACCGGTGGGAAAAGCCCAGGTTAGAATTTATAGGTTTTTATATTAAGTGGAGCTGGGATGTCCTCTCACAAAGAATAGAGAACAGGGTAAGACATATGTTTAGTGAAGGTCTTACTCAGGAGGTGAGAAAGCTCTTGGAGATGGGATTTGAAAGTTTTATCACTTCAGCACAAGCGATAGGCTATAAAGAGGTTGTACCTTACGTGAAAGGTATGATAAGCCTGGAAGAAGCTATGCAAAATGTGATTAAAAACACAAAAGCATACGCCAAGAGGCAGATAAGATGGTTCAAGAGACAGGGATGGATTGTGGTGGATACTGAAAAACTCGGTATTGATGGTAGTGTAAACTTCATAATTCAGATCCTTGACTCAACTCTGTAAATGAGCCAAAAGACGATACCTAAGGCGAGCGTCACCGCTGAAAGGGTTATAAGTTCCTGCACCTTTTCAGGTGATAGCGATATAACTAATACCTTTCTTATGACTGCTGCGAGGGCTACTCCGACAAAAACTTTCAAGCTCAAGGCGGATCCCCTTATATGCCTTATCTCTTCCGTAAGAAGCTCAGATATGGCATAGAGAACCAGAACTGAACCTAATATGCTAAGTCCTCCTCTCTCCAGAGGCAGACTTCCGCTCAATGCAAGCCAAACTTCATACAATATCCAAAAAATGAGAAATACACCAACTACCGCTAAGGTGAGGATTATAAAAGTATCAAAAAACCAAGATACCCTTCTTATATTTTCAATAAGAATTCTCTGGTACTTGCCAGCTGCAAGATAAAGGCGAAGTTCTTCCTCCCTGAAAGAGTTTATCATCACATCAAGATTGATGTCCAGTGCCTTATTTACGGACTTAAGTATTCTGTTCATCTCAGGGGTACATCCCATTTCCTTATTCAGCTTGTCCGCTATGTAGTTCCTCACAAAGTTCATGGAAGCCTGAACATAATGTGGAGGAAGCCCTATTCTCACATGTGTTTCTCCTATCCTGTAAAGCCTTCTCAGGTACCGAGCGTCATATCTGGATGTGAAAAGGGAAGCAAACCAGTCCTTTACTTTTTCCTTGTGTCTTTTTCTCGTCGCTTCATCAGGAAGGTACTTACTGGTATCTGAAAAGTTTTCCAGGTACCTATAAAACTCCTCAATAAATTCTTCTTTGTATCTTTCTCCTATCCACGATATTTGGGATAGATTATCCTCATCCTCTTTAGTCCAGCCATAATGTACTTTAAGTTCTTCTATAGTTTCCATCTATATAGTATTTTATTCTGTCCCAAATTTTGTCCACCTTTTCCTTTACTTCTTTTGTCATCTCTATAAGCTTTGGCCACTCTCTCGTGTAGCCTTCTTCCTTCCACTTGGTAGTTGCATCCACGATCATCTTACCTCCAAAGCCCACCTCATTGGTAGAGTGATCAAGCACATCTATAGGACCTTTGAGTATGAGAATATCCCTTGATGGATCCATGTTGTTTCCCCAAACCCAAAGGACTTCCCCAATATTATGCACGTTCACCCACTCATCAAATACAACTATTACCTTTTCCAATGACATAAGACCCAGACCTAAAAGAGCGTAAGCCACCTTGAAAGCGTGTCCTGGGTATCTTTTCTTTATTGATACGAAACAGAAGTTGTGGAAACAACCCTCGGCTGGTAGATGGTAATCCACGACTTCCGGAAGGTTAAACCTTATGAGGGGAAGGAATATACGCTCGGTAGCCCAACCTAAATACTTATCCTCTTGAGGTGGTATCCCCACTATCGTGGCAAGGTATATGGGGTTATTCCTATGAGCTATGGCGGTTATGTGCATCTTGGGATATTTATCAACGGGTGTGTAAAAGCCCGTGTGATCTCCAAAAGGTCCTTCATCCACGAGTGGTTCAGAAGGATCTACGTAACCTTCTATTACTATTTCCGCATTAGCTGGATACTCAATGTCTATGGTTGCACCTTTTACCAATTCCACACCTTCCTCCCTTATGATACCAGCAAAAAGGTATTCATCCACCTCAGGGGGTAGCGGTGCAGAGGCTACGTAAGAGAGAAGCGGATCGCCACCTATAGCTATAGCCACATCAAGCCTCTTACCGAGCCTTTTTGCCTTCCAATAGTGATGGTTTCCATCTTTGTGGATCTGCCAATGTAAAGCCAGCTCCGTTGGAGATAGTACCTGAATTCTGTAAAGCCCCACGTTCCTTATTTTGCTCTCCGGATCTTTTGTGATAACTTGCCCGAAGGTGATATAGCGACCGCCATCTTCTGGCCAACACTTAAGTATAGGGAACTCGAGTACATCAATTTTATCCATCCTTAAATTCTCCTTTACAGGTCCGTCCTTTACCATTTTAGGTAAAGCGTCGTTTAGCTTTTTAAGCTCAGGAAGCTTTTTGATCTTGTCAAGAAAGGTGTGCGGAATCTCGGGTCTTAAGAGTTTATAAAGCTTCCAGCCGATTTCTTCAAGGTTTTCGTATCCTAAGGCGAGTTTTATCCTCTTTTCTGAACCAAGCATATTGGTGAGTACAGGAACATGGTAGTTTTCCACTCTTTCAAAGAGAAGTGCCTTTCCTCCGCCCGGCATTTTGCTCACTCTATCTGTTATTTCAGTTATTTCAAGTATGGGAGAAACAGATTCCCTTATGCGAGCAAGTTCCCCTTCCTCTTCAAGAAGTTTTAAAAATTCTCTCAAGTCTTTGTATGGCATAATAAAAAAATCTACGGCAGATAAGCGATGGGATTCTGTCTTATACCGTATCTTATAACTTCATAATGAAGGTGTGGTCCTGTAGTTCTTCCCGTCATACCGACTTTGCCTATTATCTGCCCCTTTACAACTTTGTCCCCGTAATCTACCGATATATCCGAAAGGTGTGCATAAAGTGTTACAAAGCCGTACCCATGATACACTATTACGGTTTTTCCATATCCGCTCAGCCATCCTGCATATATGACCCTCCCATCAGAAGCAACACTCACAGGTGTAGAGTATGGAACAGATATGTCAATACCCGGATGAAACTCCTTTACTCTACCCATCCGTCTCCACCCATAATCGGATGTGATAAGCCCAATCACAGGCCAGATGTCAGGCTTCACGGTATCAACAGTTTTTACGTCAAGAAGCTCCTTCATAGCCTTTTCTACGGAGGATTCTACCGCTATGATCTTATCCACGCTCTGAGTATCAAAATCCTCCTCCTTTTTAAGATCCTTTTCCGGAGTGAACTCAAAGGTGTCCTTTGTAGGTCCACCAACACCTAAGGGGGAACTATCAACAATAGACTTACAAAAGAAACCTCCGAGCGCAAACGCCAGAAGCAACTTTTTCATAGTTACACCTCCGCTCGGTTTTGAAATACTTTAACACTTATATATGGAAAGTGTCAAGATTGAACATAACTATCTATTTGATATTTGTTTACATTTTAACAAAAGACTTAAATTATTAAGTATGGACAGAAAGGAAAAGATACTTGAGCTTATACAGCAGGGCTACGACAACGTAAAGGCTCTTTCACAGTACTTTGGAGTTTCTCTTATGACCATTTACAGGGATGTTAGAGAACTGGAAAGGGAAGGGAAGATAGTTAGAAAGCACGGAGAGTTGAGATTGAGAACTGAAGAAGAACTAAAAGAAGAGAAGAAGGATGTTTGCGCTTACTGTACGAAAGCGGTAGATAGAAGACTTGAATTTATATACTATCTTAAAAACAGGAAGATTAAGGCGTGTTGTGCTCACTGCGGTCTTTTACTCTATAAAGACATAAAGGAAGATGAAGTTGAGGCGTGTATGACGTGGGATTTCATAACCGGAAACCCGATAAGCTGTTATTCGGCATGGTATGTAGTGGGATCTTCCGCTTTACCGTGCTGTAGTCCATCGGCAATAGCCTTTGCTAATAGGGAGGATGCTGAAAAGTTTGCTAAAGGTTATGGTGGTGCGGTGATGGATTTTGAAAAAGCCGTTGAAGGTATAAGGGATCTGATGAAAAGAGGACAGCGGGTGGGTATAGATATAAAAACATGAGGAAGATATTGGTATTTGTCGCATTTCTTTTTATAGGGTGCGCACCTGCTCCCAAGCTAATTCCCCTTGAAGATGGTCTCACTGTGAACAAGGAAAGATCTACATCCCTTTATAGGAATACAGATGTACAGATACTCGTAAGATCGCAGGCTTGGAACTTCTCACCCTCGGACCTACCATACTATGTGACCCCCATCTACCTTGAAGTTAAAAATTTATCGCAAAAGAGTATAAGCATAGAAAGGCGTGATGTTTACCTTCTGGACGATAAAGGTAACCAGTACAACGCTCTTACGCCAGGAGACGTATCTTCCATGCTAAGCTACAGTGCGGGTTTCTCCTTCGGAGTAGCTTACTATTCTTATCCATACTGGCTTGGCTGGTATCCTTACTATCCTTACTATCCACCTACATACCCTGACATACTCAATTACTCTTTTGTATACGGTACTGTACAGCCAGGATCTGTCTTAAAAGGTTTTGTATACTTTCAAAAGCTACCCAAGGAACTTAAAAAGGTAACTTTGAAAGTCAATTACCACATAGATGGTCAAACAAAAAGTATCAGTTTTCCTTTTGAAGCCATAAACAGGTGATCCCTGTTGGAAAAATTTAGTGAAGGGGGTATAATTTAAAGAAGGAGGAAAAGTATGATAAAAAAGTTAGGTATTGTATTATCTGGAGCGATTTTCTTTGCAGTTTCTTCGTCATGCGGTGTAGGTTCTGCCAAGTGTCCCACTAAGGATGCTATTAAAAATTCGGTAAAGGAGCTTATACCACAGGACTTTACCGTTGAGTCTGTCTCCGGAGTTAAAGAAATAAGCGGACTTTGTGAGGTAGTTATCAAAATAGGTGCGCAACCTTTAGTATTTTATACGGATAGCACCGCTAATTATGTGGTTGCGGGTAATATAATAAGCCTTAAAGATAAGAAGAATATCACAAGAGAGCGTCAACAGGAGTTTATGAAAGTCTCGCAAGACCAGCTTAAAGAGCTTGAAAAGCATGTAAATTTCACTTACGGACAAGGTAAAAAGTTCATTTACTACATAACCGATCCAGATTGCCCCTTCTGTAAAAAGAGCGAGCCTACCATAGAGGAATGGGCAAAAAAGAACAACGTGCAGGTAAAGGTAATTCTGTTCCCACTACCTATACATCCAGAAGCCTTTGGGAAATCGGTAGCTTTGGTGTGCGACAAAAAAGGATGGGATGAACTTGTAAAGGGTTATAACTCAAAAAATCAGTGTGATGAAGGCAAAAAAGTGATTACGGATAATCTGCAGTTTCTCAGTCAGCTCGGCGTCAACGGTACACCTACGTTTATAGGCATGAACGGTAAAATGCAGTCAGGCGTGCCAACGGAGGAGGATTTAAACAAGCTGGTAAATTAATCATGGATATAAGGCTTTATATAAGTCAGCATGAGCTTTATCCAAAAAAGCTAAAGCTGGCAATTAAAAATAAACGCCCTTTTGCCCACAAGGAATGCTGCAGAGACACAAAGACAAACTGCTGTGCTTTTGGTGAAAGGTTTTATACAGAAATCATGCCAAGGCTTGAAGGGTTTCCAGAAGAAATAAGGCAAATAGTTCTTCAAATTGAGGACAAGCACTGCCAGTTTCACGAAATAGGCAAGAAGATAGACATTCAAAACCCAGACATGGAGCTGGTAAAAAAGATGGAAGACATTACTTTTGAGGTACATAAATTGCTCTTGAGACTTGAAAAAAAGCTCAATGGATTGGCTCAGGACTGAGCTGGAGCTTTTAAAAGAGCAAAGCCTATACAGGAAAAGGCTCATAAGGGAGGGTCTTATAGACTTTTGCTCTAATGACTACCTTGGACTTAAGGAACATCCAGAGGTGGTGGAAGAAGTCATTAGGGTTTTAAAAGAGTATGGACTTGGCTCTGGAGCCTCTCAGCTCGTTTCTGGCTACACAAAAGAACACAAGGCTTTGGAGGAAAAGCTTTCAGAATTCAAAAAAGTCCCTAACTGTGTGCTTTTTGGCTCGGGCTATTTGGCAAACCTTGGCACCATACAAGCCCTTACAAGCGATAAAGACTTAATTTTGAGCGATGAGCTAAACCATGCCAGCATAATAGATGCCTGCAGGCTTTCCAAGGCAAAGGTGTTAATTTTCAAGCACAGAGACTATAGCCACCTTGAAGAGCTGTTAAAGGCTCACAGAAAGGACTATAGGAGATGTCTTATTGTCAGCGATACGGTCTTTAGTATGGACGGGGATGTGGCAGACATTAAAGTGCTAAAAAAACTGGCAAAGGAATATGATTGCATGCTGTATCTTGATGAGGCACATGCAACTGGCGTGCTGGGAAAAGGCGGAAGAGGTGGGCTTGAAGCCTTTAATGAAAACTGGGAAGAGTTTATGGTTATCATGGGCACGCTTTCAAAGGCTCTTGGCTCTTATGGTGCTTTTGTATGCGGTTCTGAACTTTTCTGTGAGTATCTCGTAAATAAAGCGAGAAGTTTGATATTTTCCACATCTTTACCTCCCTGTGTGTGTGCTGGAGCGAGAAAGGCAATTGAGATAATCCAAAAAGAACCGGAAAGAGTAAGCAAGCTGAAAGAGGTTTCTGAATACATATTTAAAAAACTAAAAGATCTGGACTTTGAGGTACTTTATCACCACACACCAATAATCCCTCTGATGATTTATGATGAGAGAAAAGCTATACATATAAGAGATAGTCTTTTTGAAAAAGGTATGTTTCTCCAAGCTATAAGATATCCTACTGTCCCTTTAGGGAAGGCGAGGCTTAGACTTACGGGTAGTTTAAGATACCCAAAAGAAAGTCTGGATCTTCTCTTCTCATATATGAGGGATATAAGTTCCTAAGGTTTACTCAACGATCTGTCTGCTATGTCTTTTATGATCTCTCTCTCAAGTGGTGAACTCACTTTGGGAAGAATAGTTTCAAGTACAGCTCTTTTGGCATTACCATACCTGTCAAGTCTTCTTGCACACCTTATAGTATCCCTTATTGAAAAAACAAACTCCACAGGTTCTTCGGATTTCTGCATCTGGTAGGATCTGTATGCACTCCTTATAGCGTTGGCTATACTCAAAAGTTCAAAAATCATTAACAGTTTCCTCTCCCTTTGAGGAGTTAAAACCTTTTGTCCCAATTCGGTCTTAACGGAGTTTATTACATAATACCAAAGGTAAGTAAATTCCTCATAGGAGATGTCTTGCAGTTCCTCCACATGATCCTTAAGTATAATAGCCTCGTCAGGATAGTAAAAACCCCCTTCACCTTCAAAAGGTGGATAATCCACGTACATTATGTCAGATCTTGACTTAATGTCTTGCGGAAGTTCGGAAACTCCCAAATAGTTTTGTGGGTTCATGCCACCTACAAGTATCACATCGTGTCTTGCTTTTACAACCTCACCGGAAGACAGCACCATGTACCTTCTGTAGTCAAATAAGGGGTTGAACATTTTCACTAAGGAGGCGGGAAGCGTGTTTATCTCATCAAAGTAGATGACAGCTCCGGGAGTCTGAAGCGCTTTTATAAGGTCCGAATATACCTTCTTTGTACCTCTTTTTGGATCAAACTCGTACATGAAGGTAATGTCTTCCCTCTCCATCTTTGAGTTGCACGGGATGATATAAAGAGGTCTTCCTGTAAGTGCGGAAAAGACTTCCACGAGAAAGTTCTTCCCTACACCCGCATCACCCTCAAGGATGAGGATACCTTCTTGATACTTGAGTTGCTCTTTAACCAAAGCGGTAAACTTCTCAAGATTCTGGACAAACCAAGGCGTTTCTTCATAAGATACAAAGAGGGGAAGTCTATACTCTTGATAAGAGAAAAGCCCACTCAGATGTCTCAAGTAAGATTTTACCCATTTGGGAGGGTGTTTGAGTTCTTCAGCTTTTAGTATATTTGAGTATCTTTTTGGTTCTCTCACTATTCCATCAGCTCTCTCAAAGCTCACCCTGACATACATTTGCCCGTCAATATTGTATTTTTCCTCAATTTGGAGTCGCCATGGAAGTCTCCTTTTTTCACCTGTGAACTTTCCTATACTTTCGCTACCGAATAAGATCCGCCCATCCTCAATCACTATTTTGTATCGTGAGAGCCTACTACTTAGTAACCTCTCTTGGATCATTTTCGTAAGCTGTTCTTGTGCTTGTAGTTGTAAATCCCTGGGAAGATTCAAAAAGAATCCTCTCGCCTCTTTCACCTCATCTATACTTTCTGCTGTTTTGAGATCCACAAGTTCCTGTTTGTTTAGCGCGTAGCTAACTTTCTCAAGTTTCTCCTTTAGCTTCCTTTCAAAATACGCAAGCAGATCACTTTTAAGGGCTTCCAGCTTTTGTCTTTCTTCACCTTCAGAGATTTTTATGTGTTCCTCAAGCTCTCTGAGATCACTTTCCTGCACTTCATCATTTAAAAGTTTTTCTTTTAATGATCTTATAAATAAGTTTGTCTTTGCCCTTTTTATATCACCATCGGCTTTACTTAGGATCTCCCTAACTTCCCTTATTGGTGCATCAAGGGAGAGAAGATCCGTATATTCTTTTAGATTCTCAATACCATCTTTGCTACCCAATGAAGAAAGTTTTCTGTATAGAACCTTGTATGCGCTTTCTACATTTTTGACTATCTGTCTGCGCCTTTCTTCTGTATAGTAAAAGTCTGGAAGATTGGAGGAGAGTTTGATGAGATAGTAAAACCTTTTTTCTGCAGTGTTTTCATAAGCACATGTGTATATGCTTCCGTCCGGACTTACTCTCACTACCGAATAGCCAAAGCCTTCAATTATTTTAATAGAGAGCGCTTCAAGATCAAAAATACCGAGTTTGTTTTCTTCCGCATCGGCTATAAACAAAAACCTTCCGTCCGGAGATATGTCCATCTGAGAAGGTTTTATAGGCAGTTCTGTGCTTGAGATCTCGTTTTGATTGACAAGATCGTAAATAGTGAGGCGGTTTTGGTATCCAAAGATTGCCCAATTCCCTCTTAAACACACGCACTTTTTTGCAGGATATGTCATGTTTTTCAAGAGATTCCCCGCTCTGTCGTAGATAGCTACCGCATCGCTACCCGAAAGGAGTAACTTTCCATCCTCAAGTATCTTTATGACCTCCAACTGTCCTATATGTGCATCTCTGTAACTAAAGGTGCCTGAAAAGTCTATAGTCTCAACGCTCATATCTCCTATAAGCTCTATGAAGTATATTCTTTCACCTACTGTGCCGAAAGCGAGGGTGCCTCTTTTTATATCAAGTCCTGCGGATGGTCTTATACCCTCTTGAGAGAACCTTATACTCTTCCATGTTTCCGGATGCCTCTTGTCATACATGTAGTAAATGATCAGATAGGGAGGTGTCAAAAGTGCGAGGTAGTTGCCTTTGAATACTATGTCAGTCACTACCTGCGCAGGTGGTCTTGCGGGAAGCCTGTGAAGCTTTCCTTTCCAGTCATAAAACTGAAGTATACCGTGTCTTCTACCTACAAGTAGCCAATAACCGTCCTCTGATACACCTATAGTTTCTATCCAAAACTCCTCTATGCGTGCGTCCGCATCCGTTTCCAGCTCCTGATCCCTCTGTATTACAAGATCTCTATCTCCAACTTTTACTCTTATAGCTTCTTCTGGCTTAGCCTTTCTGTTCTGAAAAAGTTTTTCAAAAAAACCCATTCTTTAAATAATAATAGAGATCGGCTACGCGCGGGTATGATACACATTAGGGCACTTTTGCTATAAGATAATAACCATGATAAAAAGTCTTTTGCTAAACCTGTGTCCTAACTGTGGAGGAGTAATAAGCGCGGATAGACTTCTTAAGGGCTTCCCGTGTGAGAGATGTATGCCAGATGAGAACATGCCGGTATGTGAGGCGCTAATCCAGGGTGAGTTAAAAAGGCTTTGCAGTATTGAGGATCGTATAAAAGAGTGGGAGAATTTTTTTGAGAGGCATATAAAGTCAAGACCGTGGAGTTTGCAATCTTCTTGGGCAAAGAGAGTATTCTTAGGAAGCTCCTTTGCGCTACTTGCCCCTACCGGCGTTGGAAAGACATCCTTTGGCATATCCTTAGCTTTCTACCTTGCCAAAAAAGGGGAGAAGTCTTACATAATACTTCCTACAAAGTTGCTCGTAAAGCAGGTGAGCGCACGACTGAAAAGTATGGGTGCGAAAGAAGAAGATCTTCTCACCTTTGGTGATGAGAATGAAAAGAAGAAGGAGGAAGGTAAAGAGAGGCTAAAGAAAGGGGACTTTCTCATACTCGTTTCTACATCTATGTTTCTCTACAAAAATTATCAACTGATACCAACAGGCATTCCATTCATATTTGTTGATGATGTAGATTCCTTTTTAAAGACAGCCAAAAACATAGATAAAGTTCTTTACCTGCTCGGATTTACGCAAGAGGATATAGAAAAAGCTATGAGCCTCATAAGGCTCAAGGAGAAGTTTAAGAAGACTCAAGAGGATTGGGATAGGATAAATAAGCTTTCCCGTGAGGTAAGGGAACTTTCGGAAAAGGTCAAGGGTGTTTTAGTGGTTTCTTCTGCCACCTCAAATCCTAAATCCAGCAGGATAAAACTTTTTAAAGAACTTCTCGGTTTTGAAGTAGGAACTCCCACCTTTTACTTGAGAAATATAGTAGATGCTTACGCTAAACCCGAAGAAATGTCTCTATCAGGATGGATCAAAAAGCTTGGCAAAGGAGGCTTGGTGTTTGTCTCTTCAGACAAAGGCAGGGAGGAAGTGGAAAGGATCATAGAAGATCTCGGGAAGCAGGGTATAAAAGCTATATCTTATGAAGATACGAATGAGAGAAATCTATCTGACTATGAGCGGGGAAAGATAGATGTGATCGTAGGTATAGCCTCTTACAGGAATCCGTTAGCGAGAGGTTTCGATATGCCTCATGTGGTAAGATACGCTATCTTTTATGGAGTTCCCAAGATGATCATATCTCTGCAGTTTGAAAAAAGTCTATCCCATTTGCTTTGGGCTTTATCCTCGGTGAGATCTCATGTAGCAAGGCATCTTAGCCAGCACGTAAAGAAGGTTGATAACTGGATAGCTCAGCTGAAGAGATACCAATACATAAGCGATGAATACATACAAGACAAAAGGGATCTCAAAGTGAAGATAGAAAAACTGAGGGAGGAAATAAGTAAATTTCTTATAAGCGAAGATGTCCTCCATATACTTGAGGCCTCCGAGGATATAGCCTTGCGATTCAAAGATGGAGATTACCAGATGGTGATTTCAGATGCTACAGGATACCTTCAGGCGAGCGGGAGGACATCCAGAATGTTTGCAGGAGGCATAACTAAAGGGCTTTGTCTCCTTATTGTTGATGATAAGAGAGCTTTTAACCATCTTAAGAAAAAAGTCAGGTGGTTTAGTGAAGACATAGATTTTGTTCCAGTATCTTCTTTGGATCTTGATAGTGTCCTTTCACAAATAGATAAGGATAGAAAAAAGGTTAAGGAATACTTGATGGCTGAAAAACCTCCTGAACTTCCGGACCTTTTAAAGCCCGTACTGATAATAGTTGAGTCACCAAACAAGGCAAAGACCATAGCCGGCTTTTTTGGAAAGGTTGTGAGAAGAAGGATAGGACAGCACGAGGTGCTTGAAACCTCCCTTGAAGACAGATACCTAATGATCACCTCTTCTTATGGGCATGTGCTTGACTTAAACAAGGAAGCCGGGTTTCACGGTGTTTATGTAAATTCCGAGATAGTACCCGTGTATGAAAGCATAGAGGGAAAGGAGGAGATCATAAAGAGTATAAGGAGGATGTCTCTTGAAGCCATGCAGGTGCTTGTGGCAACAGACCCAGACACAGAAGGGGAAAAGATAGGTTGGGACATTATGGAACTTCTCAAACCATACGTTAAAGACATAAGGAGAATGGAATTTCACGAAGTTACAAAAAAGGCTATCATTAAAGCCATAAAGGAACCGAGAGACTTCAATATAAATTTAGTAAAAGCACAGATAGTGCGCAGGGTAGCTGACAGATGGATAGGTTTTGAGTTTTCCCAGGTTCTGCAACAAGCTTTTGGTAAAAATTGGCTATCGGCGGGAAGGGTTCAAACTCCAGTGCTTGGTTGGATTATAGATAGGGAAAAGGAATACAGAAAGAGGATCTACAAGGTTTACGTGAGAATAGAAAAAGATGGTAAGACCTTTAAAACTGAGTTTAGCTTTGAAAGAAAAAAGGATGCTGAAGATTTCTATAACAGCTTAAGCGAGGTTGAGTTCCAGGTTATTAACTTCAAAGAGGAGTATAAAAATCCGCCACCTCCATACACCACAGACAGTCTTTTAAAGGATGCCAGTGACAGATATAAGTTTTCATTACCAAAAACTATGGAGCTTGCCCAGACACTTTTTGAGCTTGGATACATAACCTATCACAGGACGGACTCTACGAGAGTTTCCGACCACGGAATTAATATAGCCAAAGAGTATATAAAGGAGGAGTTGGGAGAAGATTACTTTCATCCAAGAAGCTGGGCAGAAGGTGGTGCGCACGAATGTATAAGACCTACAAAACCCCTGGATACGGAAGAGTTAAAATCCTTAGTACTAAGCGGGCAGGCAGAAGGTATAGGAAAAGAACATCTGATGCTTTATGATCTCATCTTCAAAAGGTTTATGGCAAGCCAGACGAGAGCTGTTAAAGTAAAGATCCTTGAAGTACTTTTAAAAGCTCAACACTTTGAACACATGCATACGCTCACAACGGAAATCCTTGAGGACGGTTGGAACAAATTCCTCTATTTGGAGGTGCATCCTCACTTAGAGGGATTAATAGATGTCAAAAACAAGAAGGAGCTAAAAGAACTTCCCAAAGCTTTCCTTTACACACACGGAGAGCTTGTTGGAGAAATGAAGAGAAAAGGTATAGGAAGACCCTCCACTTACGCAGCTATAGTAGAAAAGCTCCTTGAGAGAGGCTATATAATAGAAAGAAAAGGCTTTCTCATACCTACAAAGCTAGGTAAAGAAGCTTACGAATATCTCAGCCAGAAGGAAGTTATAAAGGACTTTCTATCTGAGGATTTCACTAGAGAGCTTGAAGATCTAATGGATTTAGTAGAGCAAGGAAGTGCGGATTATGAGAATATACTAAAGAATTTATACAGAAGTATAATGTTTTTAGAACCTGCTTTGGAGGTGGAAAGATGATCCTTCATCCTCTCTTTGCTTACACTACGATCCTTCTTGCGCTGGTCGTTTTTGCACTTTATATTCTCAGCCTTACCTTGCTTAAAAACACTCAAGCCTTTAGGTACGCTTTGATTTTGCATGGATTCCTTATCTTAGTCTCATTGATAGCTGTTCTTGCCGGTTTTTCCGTATCCAACGTACCACTCGTTCAGTCAAAAGCTCCAGGCATATGGCTTTTCCCGCACAAATGGAATGGTATTCTTCTCTTTATTTACTCATTACTTTCCTTCCTTTTCTTCTGGTTCAAAGGTGAAACTATAGGCAGGAAGGGCATATACCTTGGCGTGCTTGGTATCCTGATAGTCCTTTTACAGCTATTTACAGGATGGATGATAAGGCTTGTCTTTTTCTCTTGAAAGTCCTATATTCATAGCCTATGCTTGAAAGATACAGTATCCTAAAGGACTATTCGGGTCCTATAGATCTCAAATACATGTCTTATGAGGAGCTTACCTGTCTTTCAGAGGAGGTCAGAGACTATATTCTTGAAGTGACTGCAAAAAACGGCGGACATGTAGGTCCAGGTTTGGGAGTTGTAGAGCTTACCATAGCTCTTTTGAGGGTATTCAATCCACCCTCGGATGTTATAGTGTGGGACATCGGACATCAGGCTTACCCTTGGAAGATCCTTACCGATAGAAAGGATAAGTTCCCTACGCTTAGACAATACGGTGGTATATCGGGTTTTTTGAGGAGGGAAGAAAGCATATATGATGCTTTCGGTGCCGGACACAGCTCCACATCCATTTCTGCAGCTTTGGGCTTTAGAAAGGCTATGGATATACTCGGTCAGGAAGGATACGTAGTAGCTGTGATAGGTGACGGGGCGATGACTGCAGGCATGGCGTACGAAGCACTGAACAATGCTGGACATCTAAGACCTAACCGCTTTATAGTTATACTCAATGACAACGAGATGTCTATATCACCTAACGTAGGTGCCATATCCACGTACTTAAGCAAGATCTTGAGCGGTAGGTTCGTTCAAGAGACCAGACAGAGGGTGAAGCATCTGCTTGAGCATGTGAGTGGCGTCTCCAGAATAGCCAAACTTACCGAAGAATTCTTGAAAGGTCTCATATCTCCGGGTGTGATTTTTGAGGAACTTGGCTTTAACTATATAGGACCCGTTAATGGGCATGATCTTCAGGCTCTTGAGAAAACCCTTGAAAACATAAAGGGTATAGAAGGTCCTGTACTGTTTCACATATACACAAAGAAAGGGAAAGGCTACAGACCCGCTGAAAGCGATCCAGTAACTTGGCATGGAGTTGCCCCCTACAAAAGGGAGTCTGGAGAGTTTATAAAAAAGCCCTCACCCCCCACGTGGACATCAGTTTTTGGAAAAGCGGTGGTGGAACTTGCACAGATGTATCCGGAGCTTGTAGTAATAACCCCTGCTATGAAGGAAGGTTCAGGACTCGTGGAGTTTAGCCAGAAGTTTCCAGAAAGGTTCTTTGATGTGGGTATAGCTGAACAGCACGCGTGTACTTTTGCTGGAGGTCTCGCTGCGCAAGGACTCAAACCCATAGCCTCTTACTATTCTACTTTTTTGCAGAGAGCTTACGATCAGCTTATACACGATATAGCCCTTCAAAACCTCCACGTTGTATTTGCCATTGATAGGGGTGGATTGGTGGGTGACGACGGACCCACACATCATGGGGTTTTTGACCTTTCGTATCTTAGGTGCATTCCCAACATGGTAATATCCGCTCCTAAGGATGAACAGGAGCTTAGAGATCTTCTATACACAGCACTCAATTGGCATGGTCCCTTTGCGGTGAGGTATCCGAGAGGTCCTGCGTATGGCGCACCTACTCAAGGCTTCAGAGAATTGCCCGTAGGTAGTTGGGAGATCCTTACGGAAGGTGAGGATGCGGTCATATTGGCTGTGGGTTACACAGTGTATCAAGCCTTAAAGGCTCAAGAAGAACTTAGAAAAGAAGGAATAAGGGTCGGAGTTGTTAACGCGCGATTTGTCAAGCCCATGGATGAAAACATACTTAGCCAACTCTGTACTCGTTATCCTCTCTTGGTGACTGTTGAGGACAATGTGGTAATGGGAGGATTTGGATCTGGAGTCCTTGAATGGCTATCTAAAAGAGGGATCCTCAAAAAGGTTTTGATGATAGGAGTTCCGGACAGATTTGTAGATCACGGAAATCAGAATTTACTCAGGAACCTCATAGGTATAGATGCGGAAGGTATAGCAAAAAGAGTAAAGGAGTTTGTAAGATCTGCAAAATCAGAGCTTCACATCCTTTAGCCAATCCCAGTTAGCAAGTGTCCACTCCACCGTCCTTTTTATACCTTCTTCAAGGCTCACCTTGGGTCTCCAACCGAGAACTTTTTCCGCCTTTTCGATGTTTGCCCAAGTTGCTCTCATATCAGCTTTATGAAACTCTTTATACTCGATCAGAGCCTTCTTACCCGTGTATCTTTCCACAAGCTCAATAACGTAGGAAAGCTCGTGAGGTCTATTGTTTCCCAGATTGAATATCTCGTATCCCTCCGGATTGAGAGCCAGAAATGTGCCTTCGGCTATGTCATCCACGTAAGTGAAATCCCTGCTTTGTGTTCCATCACCAAAAACCTCTATGGGACTTCCCTCAAGTATCCACTTTATGAATCTAAACACGCTCATATCTGGTCTTCCCGCAGGTCCATAAACGGTAAAGTAACGAACTACAGACACATCAATACCATAAAGGTAGTGGTACGTGTATGCTATAACCTCTGCGGACTTTTTGGATGCTGCATAGGGAGATATGGGTGCATTTACTGGAAGATCCTCTCTGAAAGGCATAGGCTGTCCCGCATAGAGGGAAGAGGTGGAAGCGAGCAAGAACTTCTTTACACCAAAATTTTTACAAAGCTCAAGAAGATTGAGAGTTCCCATCGCGTTAGTACTCATATAAATAAAGGGATTCTCTATAGAGTACCTTACCCCAGCCCTTGCAGCCTCATTTATCACCGCATCAAATTTATACCTCAAAAATACCTCCCTTAATGAAGAAATGTCTTCTATATCAAGTTGGTAAAAGGTAAAATTCTTGTATTTTTTGAGCAAGCTCAACCTATACTCTTTTAGTTTCACATCGTAATAATCGTTTAGATTGTCTACACCAACTACTTGGATATCTCTATCAAGGAGCTTCTCAGACACTTTCCAACCTATAAAGCCTGCACAACCAGTAACCAAAATTCTTTGCATTATAATCATTTTAACATGCACCACATACCCCTTGAGCATGTTTTTCTTGAACTAAACACTGGTCCACAAGGTCTGAGTGAAGAGGAAGCAAAAAAGAGATACGAACTTTATGGACCCAACAGGTTTGCTGAAGGTGAAGAAAGCAAATGGAGAATACTCCTGAGACAATTCATCAATTCCTTCATAATCATCTTGATGATCGCTGGATTTGTGGCATTCTTCTTTGGGGACATGATAGATGCAGTAGTGGTCTATGCGCTTATACTTATCAACGGTTTTGTAGGTTTTTATCAAGAGCTTAAAGCTATAGCATCAATAAAGGCTCTAAAATCTATGAGTGAGCCAAAGGTTAGAGGGATAAGAGATGGTGAAGAAACGGAAATAGACATAAAAGACCTTGTTCCAGGTGATGTGGTTATACTCTCGGAAGGTGATATAGTACCTGCGGATGTGAGACTTGTAAAAGCTACTGGTGTTCTTGTTGACGAGACTCTTTTAACTGGTGAATCTTTACCAGTGGAAAAGGTTTCCGAGGCGGTACTTCCAGAAAATACACCGTTGCACCTAAGGTACAACTGTCTATACAAAGGAACTACTGTAATAAGAGGGAGGGGTGTTGGTGTAGTTTTTGCCACCGGTGAAAATACGGAGCTTGGTAAGATCGCCAAGAGAATGAAGGAAAAATCCCCGGAAAGTCCGCTCACGAAGGCTCTGGGAAGTTTTGGGAAAAAGTGGGTAGCCATACTTGTAATGATCCTCTCTTCACTTGTTTTAATCGGTATACTTCAGGGAAGAAAAATTCAAACCCTCATGTTCTTTGCTGTAGCTCAATTAGTTTCTGCGGTGCCGGAAGGACTTCCTATAGTGGTCACCATAGCCCTTGTAGTGGGAGCCATGAGGCTTTCAAGGGAAAAGGTGCTTGTCAAATACCTGCCTGCTGTAGAGACCTTGGGCAGTGCCACCTATATATGTTCTGACAAAACAGGCACCATTACAGAGGGTAGGCTAAGCGTGTATAGATACCACGCCTATGATAAAAAGAGGCTTCTTTTGGCTTCCGCTCTTTGCAACGATGCCACTGTCAATAAGGGAGACCCTCTTGAGGTGGCTCTTCTTGAATGGCTTGAAAGGGAGAGGGTAAATTGGGCTGTGTTGAGGGAAGCCTACAGGAGGGTTTGGGAGCATCCTTTTGATGCAAAGCTAAGGCTTATGGCTGTGGTGGTCTCGGATGGCAATAGTTTGGAGCTTTATGTAAAAGGTGCCTTTGAAAGCCTTGAAAAACTATGCAAGGAGCTTCATGAATCGGCTAAAGAGGTTCATGACAATTTAGCTGAGGAGGGTCTCCGTGTCATTGCCTTTGGGTATGCAAGGCTTGAAGAGGTACCAGGAGATATAGAGGAGGTGAAGGTTGAGCTTGTAGGCTTTGTAGGTTTTTTAGACCCTCCGAAGGAAGGAGTGAGGGAAGCGGTAGAGCAGGCGAGGTATGCAGGCATAAAGGTTATCATGATAACGGGCGACAACCTCCTTACCGCAAAGGCTGTGGCGAGGATGGTGGGTATATACCAAGAAGGGGATATAGCCATTGAGGGGAAAGACATAGAAAAGTACTCGGATCAAGAGCTTTATCAACTTCTAAAGCGCGTTTCTGTAGTGGCAAGGGCAACTCCGGAGGACAAATATAGAATTGTAAAGGTTTTACAATCAAAGGGCGAGGTGGTAGCTGTTACGGGTGATGGAGCCAACGATGCTCCAGCCTTAAGAGTGGCAGACCTTGGCATCGCAATGGGCTCAGGCTCTCAGTCTGCAAAAGAAGCCAGCAAGATGATTATATTGGATAACAACTTAGCCATAATAGTGAATGCCATTAGAAGAGGCAGGCTAATAGCAAAAAACATATCAAAGGTCATAAGGTATCTCTTATCCACCAATGCCTTTGAGATAATATACAACTCCTTAGCGATAATATCTGAACTGCCTTTACCCCTCTATGCTACTCAGATACTCTGGATAAACTTGGTGACCGACGGCGTTCAGGACAAAGCCTACCCCTTTACCAAATACGAAGGAAACCCCATGAAGGAAAAACCAAAGCATCCAGCACAGGTCTTTATCGGAAGAGAGCAGTTTATAAAGGTAGCTTACAACGGTCTTGTTATGGGCTTTTCTCATTACCTTATTTTTACATATCTTCTTAAGCTATATACCTATGAGGTAGCTCTCACAATTAGTTTCACCTCTGCGGTACTAAGCCAGTTGTCTGTAGGCATTCAAGAAATAGGAGAAAGACCCTTTCTTAAAAACCCCATTGAGTATATAAAACTAAACCCATACATATACTTAGGCATAAGCATAGGCATGTTGCTTCACCTTTTGGCTATTGGCTTTATACCCTATTACTTCCACGCTGTAAGGTTATCCATGGAGCATATACCTTATGTGTTTATAATTCCAACCCTCACCTTTTTTGCAATAGAGCTGAGAAAATGTCTATTTAGGTGAACTACTCCATGCTATAGAGCATGGAGCTTCCTGAGGAGTTTATCTCCTCAGAGGACCGCTCACATACGCCCCCTACTGCGTATGCGGTTTTAACCGCACTCCGCCATACTTTCACTCTTACTGGCACTGGTATATGAGAGAATTCTGGCTCAAAGCCCGCTTTCCTCATAATGTTTATAGCACCATTGACATCCGCATTTATCACTTTGCCCGTGCCTGAAAGATACAGTCCTCTTGACATTCTCTTTCCTGAAAAGATATGGTTTCCTCTCTCATGGTGTTTTGGTATGTAGTCTCTGCACAGGCTATCAGCCTGTGAGGTGTATGCCTCATCTACTTCCATATAAGTTATGCCATGCTTTTCACACTTGTGCCTTATGAGGTCTTTCAAATAGCCAAGAGGCAAAAACTTCATGTTCTGGTTATTAACTCTTCCAAGCTCTGGCTTATCATAAACAGATGAGCAGTCTCCTACCACCACAATGTCTATGCCTTCCTTCAGGCAAAAGTCCAGAATTGTTCTGGCTGTCTTGTGCATATAGTCTCTTATCTGGTTCTGTCTTTTCTCCGACAGAACCGCCAGCTGATTGCTGGACTTTATACCCTGTCTGGCATATATGCTTTTTAGTCTTGCAAGCTCCTTGTTAAACCACTGATTGACCGCCTTTATGTCTCTACCATCTATAATGAAAGATTTTCCATCTGAACTTATACAGGTAGCAAGGTTATCTATGCCTAAGTCTATTCCTAAGACTTTCTTGGGTTTATCTTTCTTTTGCTCTCTTTCTCTTACCCTATACACATAATGCACCTCAAACCATCTTCCTTTAGCCTCTGGCACTATCTTGACTTCTTTAAGGTCAAGCCCTAAAACCATCTTCGGAACTCTAATTTTTACCTCTCCAAAAAGCTCCTTTCCTTGCTTGCTTACTGGTATTGTCAGATATCCATCTCTTATAGAGAACATAACAATATGTAATGGATACAAACCATCTTTTGGTAGGTATTTGGGTATAGATGGTCTTGGCAAATTCTTTTCTTTAGCTTGCTTTAGGAGCGAGAAAAAGCTCTCAAAGTTGGCATGAGCTTTTTTGATTATTTGCTGTGCCATATTAGAGTTTAGGAGTTTATAGTTTTCTGATTCTTTCAATATATGATAGTTTTCTTCATATCTAAGGTAAGAGCCAAACTGAAAGTAGTGCTGTCTTATATTGTAGAGTGTTTGATTGTATAGGTTTTTGGATATTTTACACATAGAGTAGAGCGACTCATACTCTTTCCTGCTCAGATGGTTTAGCCTCTGCCTTATCACTCCAAACACAGTGCCTTGAATGTTGCCTTTTCCTTTTCCAGCCATTGCAGAAAATATATGCTATATTTATTAATCTATCAAGTTTTTATTTTTCAGATAAAGCCCTTTTCTTTAGCATATTCACCATACTTTTTATCCACCTTGCCTATATGTCCAACAAGCCAGCCCCAAGCCATAGCAAGAGCTTCTTTAAAGGCGTGTAGCTCACCTTCTTCTATGTGGTGGACCAAATCAAAGACCACCTTTCTGAAATTTTCGTGAGCTTTTTTGTGTCTTTCAAGTTCAGGATAGCCGATAGTTTCCATAAACTTTTCTTCACGGGTTAGATGATACTCAACATAATGCACAAGTTCATTTTCAAAATATTTTTTTGCTTCTTCCCTTTTGCCTTCTGCTATCAAGCTGTAAGTTTCGTTGAGCATGTCCACAAGCATTTGATGGTCTTTGTCCATTTCTGGCACACCAGTAAGCAAGTCTTCCGTAAGTTTGATAAGTTCCATTATAGAATCCCCCTAAGCGTTTAATAATATATTATAATGTAAAGCCTATATCTTATCAATAACTTCTTACCTTTATTGTGTTAAACCGTCCAACCCATAAGGTCTTTCGCACCTTTTCTAATCTATATACATTTGTTAAGTTAAGTTGGTGGAGGCGGGCGGAATCGAACCGCCGTCCGAGGATAGCCCGGCAAGAGAGCCTCTACAGGCTTAGCAGGTGTTTTCTACTAATCCCCGGCTGTCCACCTGCAAACCTCCGGAGACAGGCAGGGTAGCTTTTTCGGGAAGGGTTTACCCTGCGTTTATCCCTTCCCTACTCCTCTGTCTCTGAACCCATCCGGCAACCCAGAGGTCAAGCCACCGGTGAGCCGCTGCCCTTAGTTAGGCAGCGAGTGCAAGTTGAGCTTCGGGAAGTGTTTTCGTTGGCTGTTAAGGTTGCCAACCTGCCTGCTACTCTCTACCTGCTATCCCCGTCGAAGCCATTCGCCCCCTACAAGGGACCTTTCGGTCCCTCCGCACATATAAATATATGTACGAAGAGCTCCCTTTTCAACCTTGATAAGAGATTGATTGACTAAAGTCTCGTGTTGAAATATAATATTTTATTGCTTTTGAGCTGGCGTAGCTCAGTGGGTAGAGCGCGGGATTTGTAATCCCGCGGGCGTGGGTTCAAGTCCCACCGCCAGCTTAAGAGTCAAGGAGGGGTGGCCGAGCGGCCAAAGGCAGGGGACTGTAAATCCCCCGGGCTCCGCCCTACGCAGGTTCGAATCCTGCCCCCTCCATAGCGGGCGTAGCTCAGTGGTAGAGCAGCTGCCTTCCAAGCAGCAGGTCGCGGGTTCGAGTCCCGTCGCCCGCTTTTAAAAAAAAGGTATATATTTTTCTCCTATGATCTTGCGTTTGAGCATAAGAAGGGAAGATCCACAGAACGGTACTTGCACTTATCAGAGTTTTGAGATCCCATACGAAGAAGGTATGACCTTTTTAACCGCCTTACAGAGGATAAAGGAGTATCAGGACGAGACATTGACATTTAGGCATTTTTGTAGAGCGGGTATATGCGGTACATGTACCATATACATAAACGGATTTCCAAAGCTCGCCTGTAAAGAACAGGTATTACCATATGTACTTTTGGAGAGGGAGGTTATTTTGGAACCCCTCAAGGGCTTTAAGGTAATAAGGGATCTCGCCGTAGAAAACGAGAAGGTTATAAGGAGGATTAAGGAGATACACGGTTGGATAAAGGGAACAGCAGGTGAATGCAGAATACCGCCAGATATAAGTAAAAAATTAGAAAATGCCGCTGACTGTATATTATGTTTTGCATGTCAGTCATACTGCCCTCAAGTCCTGGAGGAAAGGTACGCAGGTCCACTTATCTTCGCAAAACTATACAGATTTCTTGAAGATCCGAGAGAGGTGAATAGAGAGGAAAGACTGATGCAAGCTATTGAGTATGGCAATCTTTATCACTGCCTTTCCTGTAATAAATGCAATCACGTATGTCCTAAGGAAGTTCAGCCTGCAACGCTCATAAGGGAGCTTATGACTTACAACAGGCATTTATAAACTTCAGTGACGCCAAAGCTTCAAAGAAGATACTATGAGGATAAGAATTAGCAATGACAAAATTCCCTCTTGAGAAATAAAACTGAGCAAAAGATTGCCACCTACAAAACTACCTAAAATTGAACCGAGTGTCATAACCACCATAAAGCTCTTATTTTCTTTAGAGAACTATAAAACTCCTATCCTTGCTGTATCTTACAAAGGCGAAAAACATTGTAGAAAGGCTAACGAGCAGAGAAAGACTACCCGCCATTTTAATAGAGGAAGGCTTTTTTCAAAAGGGTTTTTGATAACTCCATCAAAGGGGATCACCGCTGTTCTTGAAAGTATGCTTGAAGATACTATTGACAATATTTTAGCATTACTATACAATATATTAGACATGAAGAATAGAGTAAAAGAATACAGACTAAAAAGGGGACTCTCCCAGGAAGAACTTTCCAAACTGTGCGGTATTCCAAGAACCACCATAAGCGCTATAGAATCAGGAAAAGCTGTACCATCGGTAGATTACGCCATAAAGTTGTCAAAAGCTTTAGGCTGTAGTGTAGAGGAGCTTTTTGTAAGCGAAGAAATATCCTTTTTCCTTGAGGGCTTTAGGGAAGGACCCTTCATAAGCTCAAGGGTGGGACATAAGAAGGTGCTTTATTCTATTGATTCTAAAATTGCCACTTTTTTACCTCCCGACGGTATTTACCGAAACGGACAGATAAAATGGTTTGAAAGAAGACACATACCTACGTATATATTCGTAGGTTGTGACACTTCCCTACATATTATCTCTTACAAACTCATTGCAAAAAATATACGTTTCGTTCCTTTTTATGCTTCAAGCGAAAAGGCCTTAAAGCTTTTGAAAAAAGGATACGTACATTTGGCTGGTGTGCATTTGGGAACACTTGAAGAAAATCTCAGGAAAATAAAAGGATACTTAGGGGAAGGCTATACGGTTTTAAAAGTATTCTCCTGGGAAGAAGGGATCATGCTGAGAGAGGGGATCAGTAAAACCTTCAAGGAGCTTAACAAGAGAGAGATCCTTTGGCTTGTTAGGGAAAGAGGCACAGGCTCAAGAAAAGTCTTTGAAGAGTTAAGTGCTGAGCTTGGATCTGTCAATTACAGAGAAATAACTGGTGGACACAGAGAGCTTGCCTTTAGTTTAAAAAATGGTTTTGGTGATGCGGGGGTGGGTACTAAGTTTTTTGCTTATGAATACGGTCTTGGCTTTTTGAGTGTGAAGAAGGAAGATTACTGTATATGCTACAGGCAAGAGCTTGAGGAAGATGAAGGTTTTTCTGTTATACTTACAGGCTTGATGGAACGGTCTTACAGAGAGTTCCTCAAGAGTCTGCCGGGTTATTACGTTAACTCGGCTCTTGAAAAGTTTGTTGTGTAAAAACTCTGCAGGAGGTTTTAAAATGGAAGTCAGTGCACGCAACAAGCTCAAAGGCACAGTTAAAAGAGTCTTGCTGGGTCAGGTAATGGCAGAGGTAGTGCTGGACATAGGTGGTCAAGATGTGGTCGCAATTATCACAAAAGAGTCAGCCCAAAGACTGAATATCAAAGAAGGTGATACCGCTTACGCAGTGTTCAAATCAACAGATGTGATGATAGGCAAATAACAACACCAAGGAGGTGCTATTATGTTAAAAGCTTTACTCTTTATACTGCTTTTTACTTTCGGCTTTTCTAAAGCTGAACTCATAAGGGTATATGCTGCCGCAGACCTTCAGTACGCTCTTAAAGAGATAGCCCAACTTTATGAGGAAGAAAATCCTCAAGACAAGGTAGAGCTTATCTTTGGATCTTCAGGAAAGGGAACAGCTCAAATAAAATCAGGCGCACCATATCACATCTTTTTCTCTGCGGATATGAAATATGTAGAGGAGTTATACAAAGAAGGTTACGTAGTTACAGAGCCAAAACCTTACGCTATAGGTAGGCTCGTAGTTTGGGTAAGAAAGGACTCAGGACTCGTTCCCTCTGAGTTCCCTCAGGTGCTTTTAGATCCTAAGGTAAGAAAAATAGCCATAGCAAACTGGGAACATGCTCCTTATGGAAGAGCAGCTAAGCAAGTGCTTGAAAACTACGGAGTATTTGAAAAGGTGAAAAATAAACTTGTTTTAGGCGAAAATGTCTCCCAAACGGCAAGTTTTGTGTACTCTGGTGCAGCGGATGTGGGTTTTATACCTCTTTCCCTTGCAGTTTCTTCAAATATGAGAGAGGTGGGAACTTACTGGCTTATACCCGCAGACAAACACGATGCTCTTATGCAAGGCTACGGTATAACAAAGGTGGGCGCTTCTTCCCAAGCTGTGAGGAGATTTTACAACTTTATAGGGACTCCTAAGGTAAGACAGATATTTATAAAGTACGGTTTTGTACTTCCCGGTGAGAAGCGATGAATCTAATCAGGGGAAAGATTAAAAGTATACGTTCAACTAACGGAGTATCTGAAGTGGAGGTACAAACGAGTATAGGTATACTTTATTCTGTTGTGCTTGAAAGCCCTGGGGATGCGGAATTCGTAAGGGAAAATTCCGAAGTGGAATGTATCTTTAAGGAAGCGAGTGTCGTAGTTCTAAGGGAAGCTACCCCTTGTATTAACACATTCAAAGGTCTCGTAAAAAGCATAGATAAGGGATTTCTCCTTTCGTTGCTTACCGTAGATTGCGAAGGTGTTTTTGTAAAGGCAATGCTTCTGAAAAGGCAATTGGATCTTTTGAAGATCTCAGAAGGTGATACGGTGCATGTATTTTTACCACCTATGCAGATAGCTCTGGAGGTCATTCATGAGTGAGCTGGATCTTTCCCCTTTTTGGCTAACTCTAAAGCTCGCTTTTTGGACAACCTTCATGTTACTCATTTTATGCATACCTCTGAGTTACTATCTTGCCTACACTAAGCACAAGATAAATACCATTTTGGAGGCTGTTATTACACTACCTTTGGTTCTCCCTCCCACAGTTCTGGGTTTTTACCTGCTTCTACTTTTTAACAAGCAGGGATTTTTTGGCTCTTTATGGTACAGGCTTTTTGACAGACAACTCGTCTTTCATTTTGAGGGTATAGTGATAGCATCGATCATTTATAGCTTGCCTATGATGGTGCATCCTCTCACCGCAGGTTTTAAGTCGGTTTCCAAAAACCTTGTAGAGGCAAGCTGGACCTTAGGTAAATCTAAGTTTGAAACCTTGCTTAGGGTGATCCTTCCCAATATGAAAGCTTCCATACTTACCGGCATAGTATTGTCTTTTGCCCATACAGTTGGAGAGTTTGGTGTGGTTCTCATGGTTGGTGGAAACATACAGGGAGAAACCAGAGTAGTCTCTATAGCTATATACGATGCTGTAGAATCCGTCAATTACCCTGCCGCTCACCTTTATGCCCTTGTGCTATTTTCCTTATCTTTTATCACGCTTTTGAGTCTTTATATCCTAAATAGGAGGTGGAGTCTCCTTTGATAAGGCTTGAAGTCAAAAAGAGGCTTCACGGCTCTCAGGGAGATTTTTACCTTGAAGTGAGCTTAGAAGTAAAAGATAAGGAGTTTGTAGTGGTTTTTGGTCCATCTGGAAGCGGAAAAACCATCCTTTTGAGGATGCTGGCTGGTCTTGAAACACCTCAAGAGGGTTATATAGAGGTGAACGGAGAGATCTGGTACGACTCAAAAAAGGGCATAAACCTACCTCCCCAAAAGAGGGAGGTGGGTTTCGTCTTTCAGGACTATTCGCTTTTTCCCAACATGAGCGTTTTTGAAAACGTCGCCTTTGGAATGAGAAGAAAAGATCCAGATAAGGTAATGGAACTTTTGAGGCTTGCCAAAATGGAGGAACTAAAAGACAGGAAACCCAATACCCTCTCAGGCGGTCAAAAGCAAAGGGTGGCACTTCTGAGAGCTTTAGCGAGAGAGCCAAAGGTACTGCTTTTGGATGAGCCTCTATCGGCTTTAGATCACGAAACCGCGCTCCTTCTTAGAGATGAAATAAAGAGCTTCCAAAGAAGATACGGCATACCTACCCTTATGGTATCTCACAATAAAGAGGAGGTGCTTAGGCTCGCAGATAAAGTAATAAGGCTTGTAAATGGTAAAATGCAAGCTTACGGTAAGCCTAAGGAAGTACTTTTCTCAAGAGTGTGGTCTCCCAAGTTCTCTTTTCAAGGTATCATTTTGGAAAAGCAGCGAATGGACTTTATATATCTTCTGAGTATAGCCGTAGGTTCAGAGATAGTACAAGTTGTGGTAGACCAGGACACAGCTAATAGCGTAAATGTTGGTGACACTGTTCTCGTTTCAGCTAAAGCCTTTATACCGGTAGTTCGCAAAGTTCATTCTCCGCACCTCAGTACATAAGCCACAACATGTTCTTCGCCTCTTTCCACTATACCAAGCTTTTTTGCAGCTTCGTAAGAGAGATCCAATACTCTCCCTTCTTTAAAGGGTCCTCTATCTATAACCTTCACAATCACTTCTTTGCCGTTTCTGGGATTTACCACACGCAGAAGTGTCCCGAGGGGTAAACTTTTATGGGCTGCATACATGCCATACATGTCGTAAGGTATGCCATAAGTGGATTCTCTGTTGTGATAAGGCTCAGCATAGTAACTCGCCACACCTTCTATCTTTGAAGGACAATCCTTTGTACCTTCCCTACCACACCTTTCTATATCAAGCCTTGCAGGGAAGGGAGCCTGACCCAATATATGGCTATATCTTTCCGGCACACATACACCTTCAGTATCTTTGTCGTACATCACAGCTAAGGTTATACTCTTATAATTTCTCACGTTAGTTATTTTTACTTTACTCCATGGTTGTATGAGTTTGCTTTTTGCCCTGTCTCCAGTGCAGTAGTAACCTTTAGTATAAATGTGGCTTGGACAATTAACCGTAAGTCTTTGGGAAGTTTGTATTTCTTTTCTTTCCCTTACAGTCACCGAACATCCACTTAAAAAGATCAGGAAAAGCAGAAAGATCCTCATAACCTCTTGTATAGGATTGTCAGAAGTATACCGTTTATATTCTGGAGTAGACTAAAGATAGCACCCGGAAGTGAAGCGAGTGGAGTGAAGTGTTTTAGAGCTAAAGCGACAGCCAATCCAGAGTTTTGCACACCTACTTCTATGGAGAGAGTTTTCGCCATTTTTACGTCAAGCCCGAGAAACCTTCCGATAATAAATCCAAGAAGAAAGCCAAGCGTGTTATGTAAAAAAACCGCAATAACAACCAATAGGGATACTTTTTTTAAGTTATCTAAGTTTAAAGAAAGCACAACCGCAACTATAAAGCCTATCACAAACACAGACACATAAGGCAGGAACTTCTCTACCCTCAGTAAAGAGGGAAAAACTCTCCTTATTGTAAAACCCAACACAACAGGCAAAATAACTATCTTCAAGACATCAGCCATAATACTAAAAAAGGGAACATATACATACTTACCAGCTAACATGTAGGTCCAAAAAGGTGTAAAGAGTGGAGCCAGAAAGGTTGAAAAAGTTGTGACACTTACTGAATAAAGGATGTCTCCCTTTGCTAAGTATGTTATGAGGTTAGAGGCTGTCCCACTTGGTACAGACCCTACAAGCACCATACCCACATAAAGATCTTTACTTATGTCCAAAAGGATGCATAAGAAGAATGCCAGAAGTGGCATCACACTATAGTGAAGCAAAGCACCGTACACAACCACTACAGGTCTTTTTAGTATACGCAAAAAGTCTTCTTGACTTAGGGTGAGTCCCATACTAAGCATGACAAAAACGAGAAGCGGTACGATCATATCCTTGAAACTCTTGAAAAATTCGCTAAATATTAGCCCTGCAGATGATACAAAAAGTAGAATGATGAGGCTTATGAGACTTTGCATAGCTCACTCCCACTCTATAGTGGCAGGAGGTTTTGAGGAAATGTCATACACAACTCTATTTATACCTTTTACCTCATTTATTATCCTTCTCATTACGTGATCAAGAAAGTCGTAGGGAAGTCTCGCCCAATCTGCAGTCATACCATCTACACTCTCAACAGCTCTCAATGCTATAACCCTTTCGTAAGTCCTCACGTCCCCCATCACTCCAACACTTTTTACTGGTAAAAGTACCGCAAAAGCTTGCCAAACCTTATCATAAAGTCCCCACCTTTTTAGTTCTTCTATAAATATAAAGTCAGCCTCCTTGAGTATGGTGAGATCTTCCTCCTTTACCTCTCCCAGTATTCTTATAGCAAGCCCTGGACCGGGGAAAGGATGTCTCCTTAGCATCTCTTGAGGTATTCCCAAGCTTTTTCCTATCTGTCTAAC
>JBEULM010000039.1 GCA_041287335.1 Hydrogenobacter sp. | reverse complement strand
GGCAGGCGAAACTAACTACATCCTTGACCTCAACGCCGGAGATTATCCATGCAGGACAACCCAGTTCAATCTTGGACCAGGAAACTACTGCACGGTAGGTATCATATTTGCTCCCCAATCTCAAGGCAGGAAGGATGCATTCCTTAGCGTGTATCCAAACTCTCCATATCCAGAAAAGATCTATATGACAGGTGTTGGAGTAGTTCAGACAAGTCAGCAACCTGCACCACCTGAGCAACCTGCACCACCTTCTCAATCCACTTCGGGATCTTCTCAGACCACATCTGGCGGTGGAGGAGGTGGATGTTCTATGAGCGCTGGGGTATCTCCTGTTAATGTCCTCGCATGGCTATTAATACCAGCCCTTATGGTCCTCAGGAGGCTAAAAAGAGGCTAACACCTTTCTGCCCCCTTCTGGGGGCTTTTATCAGTACAAAAGGCATTGTGAGTTTGAAGATGGAATTTCTTGCCTTTTTATGTTAAATAATAAAACAGAATGCTTGAAGAAATATTTGATAAGTGTATATCAAAGATGAGTATCTCGCTCAGCCAGAAGAGTAAAGAGAGCGTATTAAAAGAGATAAGCGCGTGGTTGAAACCTTCCATTAAAGGTGAGGGTCCTGTTATTACAAAAGATGGCAGTATAACACTGATAAATCCCCAATACGGAGAGGCTTACCATAGTTTAACCGCAGGTGCTATAAGTGAGTGTCTTATGAAATTTGTGGAACCTTCGCGCATAGTCCAAAAGGCTCAAAGTAAGAAGAAAATAAGAATACTGGATATAGGTTTTGGTCTCGGCTATAACCTGGCTGTGGCGATTGAACGTATAAGAAGCGTAAATTCCAGAACGGAGATAGAGATACTGTCCTTTGAGAAACTCCTTTCAGAAAACATACCCCTTCTACCTGAACCTTACAAACGCTACCACAAACTTCTCCTTGACGGATTCCCGGAATTTTGTAAAGATGGGATAAGTTTTAAACTACTTTTGGGAGATGCGAGACAGAAAGTAGGAGAGTGCAGGGGTTTTGATGCTGATGCTGTATTTCACGATGCCTTTTCACCTTACAGGAATCCAGAACTCTGGACTTACGAGTTTCTCAAGGAAATAAAGGAAGCTATAGCTACAGATGGCTTTTGGGTATCTTACACCTCCTCACTACCAGTACGCAAGGCTTTAAAGTTATTGGGTTTTGGTCTTAATGATTCTCCCAACGTAGGTAGAAAGAGGGGAGGAACTTTGGCATCTTTGACAATAAAAGATGATCTTAATTTTGAGGATATCAGGAAGATAAACTCTTCACCTTACGCTATACCTTTCAGGGATGAAACTCTTAACACCGAACCTCTTGAAATACTTGTAAATTACAGACTATGGGTTGAGCTTATAAAAGTGGCCCAGGGCGGAATCGAACCGCCGACACCCCGGTTTTCAGCCGGGTGCTCTACCAACTGAGCTACCGGGCCTTTGACATAAAATTATACCATGAGAAGAGAAGATGTGGATAAGGTTATACGCATACTCAGAAGTGAGTTTCCCAAATGGAACGCACCGGTAGTAAGTTTGATAGCACAAAAGACAGGCAATCCCTTCAGGGTACTCGTATGCGCTTTGGTATCCACAAGAACAAAAGATGAAACTACAACCTTAGTTTGTAAAAAGCTTCTTGAGAGGGTAAAAACGGTAGATGACCTCTACAGTATAAGTGAGGAAGAACTTTCAGGACTGCTTTACCCAGCAGGCTTTTACAGAAGTAAAGCACGATTTTTAAAGGAGATAGCCAAAGAGCTTAAACAGAAGTATAACTCACGTGTTCCAGATAGGTTAGAAGATCTACTTAAGTTGAAGGGAGTAGGAAGAAAAGTGGCAAATTTAGTTCTCTCGGAAGGATACCAAATACCTGCTATATGTGTGGATACGCACGTTCATAGAATTACTAACAGGTGGTGTCTTGTGAAAACAAAAAGACCCGAGGAAACAGAACTAAAACTCATGGAAATACTGCCAAAAGAATACTGGATAGAGTTTAATAAATTGCTCGTAGCTTTTGGTCAAACCTTGTGCAAACCCTTAAAGCCACTCTGCGGTGTATGTCCTATAAGGGAGTATTGCGATTACGAATTTAAGACTTTATGACACTTCGCATATTCTAAACATAACCGTGATAAAGATTATTAAAATATGGCTGATATAAAAAAGAGGCTTCCTTGCAACGTTCCCGGAGACTTTTTCGTAGATGCGAGCTGTATAGATTGCGATATATGCAGGGAGATAGCGCCAGATATTTTTGGTGAAGGGAAAGGCAGTGCATGTGTAGTGAAACAGCCAAACACACAAGAAGAAAGAGAGAAGACCCTTATGGCTTTGCTTTCTTGTCCGGTTGGAGCTATAGGAACAAAGAGAAAGGAAGGAGTACGCGATGTTATAGGGAAGTTCCCCATAAAGGTGGAGGATGGTGTCTACAGATGCGGTCTCTCCTCTAAAAAATCTTACGGTGCTATGAGCTACTTTATACTACATCCTGATGGTAACTGGATGATAGACAGTCCCAGGGAAAACGCTCATCTTTTAAAGAACATAGCATCTTTGGGTGGGATCAAGTACATCTTTTTAACACATGAGGATGATATAGCCGATGCGGAGTTTTACGCAAAAGCCTTTAAAGCAAAAGTCATAATACACGAAAGGGATGCGCACGCTTATAAGTATGCCGATATAAAAGTCAGTGGTGAAGATCCAGTAAATATCGGTGATTTTACTCTAATACCAACCCCAGGACACACGGCGGGACATATGGTACTCCTTTACAAAAAATTTCTCTTTTGTGGAGATCACATCTGGTACTCACCTGCTAAAAAGAGACTTTGGGCTTCTAAGGAGTACTGCTGGTACTCTTGGAGTGAACAGCTCAAATCTATTAAAAAGTTACTTGATTTTAGATTTGAGTGGATACTTCCTGGTCATGGCAGAAGTGTAAAAATGGACGAAGAAACTATAAAAAAGTATATAGAGGAGTTTCTTGCAATGTATAATTTTTAAGCTTACTTATGGCAAAGAAGTTACTCATCGTTTTTACAGATTCGGAAGATACCGCAAGAACATTGTCAGATGTGGCAAGTCAATACGATCTTCATTCTGAAGTTATAAGTAGCGTTGCATTGCTTTTTACGGACAGAGAGGAAGACTTTCTTGAACTGCTTTTGGATATGAATAAAGAGACAGTAAAGAGCTTCAGGTACTTGCTCATAAAGATGGACAAGGATATCAAAGTTGACAATTCCTTTCTTTTGAAGCAGGTACCACATACGCTAAGTATTGAAGAGCTAATTGATAGGCTTATATACGGTGTTATAGGGGATGTATTCTACGAAGTGAGGATCCTATTTCATCCTATAATTGATCTAAAAAAGGGTGATATTTTTGCCTACGAAGCCCTCTGCAGACCACCTGTAAAGATCACAGACCTTCTCAAAGTAGGAAGATCCACATCTACCTATACTGAAGATTTTTGCAGAACGAAAGCTATAAAAGAGGCATCAGAAAAGCTTGAAAAAGATGTAAAGCTATTTATAAATTTCCATCCGGGATTCCTAACGGATCCCTTTAAAAACTTTGGGGACTTTATATCCACAGCCATATCTTACAACTTCAAACCTTCAAGGATAGTAATAGAACTTACAGAATACGAGAAGCTAAAACTCAGCAGTATAAGGGGATTTATAAACTTTTTGAGGGAGGAGGGGGTAAAAGTAGCTCTCGATGACGTAGGAAGTGGGTATTCTGGTCTCTTTTATCTTTCTGAACTAAAGCCAGACTATATAAAGATAGATATGGAGCTGATAAGGGATATACACAAAAACAACTTTAAAAAGGTTATAGTAGGTCACCTTATACAGATGGCGCATTCGGAAAATATTCAGGTAGTTTGCGAGGGTATAGAAAAGAAAGAAGAGCTTGAGTGGGTCAGATACGCAGGTGCGGACTTTGGCCAGGGCTTTCTCTTTGCAAGACCATCCCCAAGCCCCGACCAGATTGCACTAAAAGAATTGGCAAAGGCGCTCATAAAATAGCTTGACGTCAAATTTAACGAAAGCTAAAATTAAGTTGCTATGAGTACAGAAGTTTTGGATTATGCGGAAGAAAAGGTAAATAGAGCGAGAAAGGTTCTGCGTGAGCTTACGTCCCTGAGGACGCAGATAAAAAACAGAGCGTTATTACTTGCCGGGGAGCTTATGGATAGCAAAAGGGACTTTATAAAACGAGAGAACGCAAAAGATGTGGAGTATGCAAAAAGTCTTGGCTTATCCGATGCACTCATCGATAGACTTGTCCTAAACGATAAAAGGATAGACGGTATGATAAAGATATTAAGAGATGTAGCTTCTTTGCAGGATCCGGTTGGTGAGATCACCAAGATGTGGACCTTGCCAAACGGTCTAAAAGTGGGGAAAATGCGGGTACCTTTGGGGGTCGTATTCATAGTTTACGAATCAAGACCCAATGTAACTGTGGAGGCATCAGCTTTGTGTATGAAGTCATCTAACGCGGTCATCCTTAGAGGTGGAAAGGAGGCGATAAACTCAAATAGAGCGCTTGTAGAAATACTCAGGGAAGCTTCAAAAATGGCAGGTTTTCCGGAAGATGCCATTCAGTTCATAGATAGACCAGAGAGGGAGATAGTCTGGGAACTTTTGCAGATGGAAGGTAAGATAGACGTTGCCATACCTAGAGGAGGCGAAAGTCTTATAAAAGCTGTTGCTGAAAAGGCAAAAATTCCAGTAATAAAGCACTACAAAGGGGTTTGCAACATATACGTAGATGATGAGGCTGATCTAAATAAAGCCTACCATATAGTTTACAATGCGAAGGTTCAAAGACCTTCGGTGTGCAACGCTGTAGAAAACTTGATAATAAACAGAAAGATACTCGGTAAGTTTTTCCCACGCATGGCTTACATACTCGGAAGGGCTGGGGTAGAACTAAGATGCGATGAAGAAAGCCTTAAGGTGATAAACTCAGATCCGAGACTACATTTTGTAAGAGCTGTTCCGGCAAGGGAAGAAGATTATTACGAAGAGTTCCTTGACCTTATTCTCGCTGTGAAGGTGGTTGATAGTTTAGAAGAAGCCATAGAGTTTATAGAAAAATATGGATCTAAGCATTCGGATGCCATAATAACGGAAAACTACACGAAGGCTATGAAGTTTTTGAACGAGGTGGACTCTGCTGCCGTTTACGTGAATGCATCAACGAGATTCACAGATGGTAATGAGTTTGGTCTTGGTGCAGAAATGGGCATATCCACCGACAAGATACACGCAAGGGGACCTATGGCTCTCGAAGAGTTGACCATACAGAAGTTCATAATTTTTGGAAACGGACAGATCAGAGACGGTGTTGGTGTGCCAGAAGATATCATGAGGGATCTCTTCTAAAATACATCCCTCCAAGTGGAGGAAGAGTCAAGGAGAGTGAATAAGGTCTTCCGTGAAAGGGAACCTCTTGAGCGTAAATTCCTTCAGTATCTCCGTGTCCGGATCCGCCGTACTCTTGAGCGTCGCTGTTTATGAGCCTTCGCCAAAAACCTCCATCAGGAACGCCAATTTGGTAGTTATATCTGGGTACGGGTGTGAAGTTAAAGACAGCTAAAATTGAGTTTTTTCCGGATGTATCTTTCCTTATAAAACTTATCACGCTCTGTTCGTGATCCGAAAAATCTATCCACTCAAAACCCTCAGGGCTAAAGTCAAGCTCGTAAAGGGCAGGATTCTCTTTTACGATCCTGTTTAAATCCTTGACGAGTTTATAAACCCCTCTGTGCGTTGGATAATTGAGCAAAAACCAGTCAAGACCTTTATCGTGGTTCCACTCTTCCCATTGGGCAAACTCCCCTCCCATAAAGAGAAGCTTTTTACCGGGATGAGCGTACATATATGTGAGTAAAAGTCTAAGGTTTGCAAACTTCTGCCACCAATCTTTTGGCATCTTACCTATTAGGGAACCTTTTTGATGTACCACCTCGTCGTGTGAAAGCACTAACACGAAGTTCTCAGAAAATGCATACCATATGCTAAAAGTGATCTTATCCTGATGGTACTTTCTGTACACCGGATCTTTTGAGAAATAAAAGAGTGTATCGTGCATCCATCCTAAGTTCCACTTCATTCCAAAGCCCAGCCCTCCAAGGTATGTGGGTCTTGTCACCATAGGCCAGGCTGTAGATTCTTCCGCAATAGTCTGAACGTCCGGAAAGTTCCCATATACACATTCATTTAGTTTTCTGATGAATTCTATAGCTTCAAGGTTTTCCTTTCCGCCATAGATGTTAGGTGTCCACTCACCGGGTTTTCTTGAATAATCCAAATAAAGCATTGAAGCCACCGCATCAACGCGCAGTCCGTCAGCGTGATACTTTTCAAGCCAGAAGTGAGCTGAACTTAAAAGGAAGGATCTAACTTCAGGTTTTGAGTAGTCAAATATGTAGCTTTGCCAGTCAGGATGGTATCTCTTTTTGAAATCCTCATACTCGTAAAGATGCGTTCCATCAAAATAAGCAAGCGCATTAGCATCCGTAGGAAAGTGAGATGGGACCCAGTCAAGGATGACACCTATTCCTTCCCGATGAAAGCTATCTATAAGATACATAAAGTCCTGTGGCGTTCCGTAGCGAGATGTGGGAGCAAAGTATCCGGTTACTTGATAACCCCAAGATCCGTAAAAGGGATGTTCCATAACGGGCAGAAACTCCACGTGAGTAAATCCCATATCTTTTACATAACTGACAAGCTCATCAGCAAGCTCTCTGTAGCTTAAAGACTCCCATCCCCTTTTTTTCCAGGAGCCTATATGCACCTCGTATATAAGCCAAGGGGCATTTAAAGAGTTCTTAGTATGCCTTTTTTTCATCCACTCATAGTCATTCCAGCTGTAACTGAGATCCCACACGATACTTGCAGTCTTTGGCGGAACTTCAAAGAAAAAGCCAAAAGGATCGGATTTTTCAGCCTGATAACCGCTTTTAGAAACGATAAAATACTTGTAAAGATCTCCTGTCTTTGCTCCACTTACAAAACCTTCCCATATGCCAGAACCGTCATTTCTGAGCTTTAAAGGGTTAGAGTCTCTGCTCCACCCGTTAAAGCTTCCTATTACTGACACGTAGATAGCATTGGGTGCCCAAACTGCAAAATACACACCATCTTCCAGAGGATGTGCGCCAAGCTTTTCGTAAAGCTTACAGTGAGTACCCTCTTTAAAAAGATAAATATCATAATCAGTGATCATAGAAAAGTTCATGCAAAAAAAATTTTAGCGTATAAAATATAGAGGCATTATGGAAGAGTTACAAGCAGAGAGGGAAGACAGATTGACTGCGATCATTGAGGAAATTTACCGCTCTACGGGACATTTTGATATAGGGTGTTCCCGTTTGGGTTGCTTTCTGTGTGCTAAAGGTGGCAGAAAGTCTGCGGAGTGCCAGAGGTTAAACGAGGCAGTCGTTCTTCTGCCTACGGAGAACAGGATTATAAAAAAGCTTAACTCGGCTTGCTTTCCCGAAATAAGCGTAAACGGTTTTAGCATAGGTTTTCTGGCTCCTGAGCAGGACTGCCCCTTTAATGTGGATGGCTTTTGCGGTATTCACGGAAGGCATCCAATAGACTGCCGGAGCTTTCCCATAATACCGTCACTAAACGAAAGAGGGGATCTTGTCATCTGTATTTCTCTGATGTGTCCCGCCGTGCCACCTTGGGACTTTGTCAAGACATGGGTTGAAAACTGGAGAAAGCTTTGGGAACTTCTGCCAGATGAATGGTTCAGATTTTACTCCAAGGTGCCTACAAATCCCGTAAAGCCCATAGCTATGTTTAAGGTTGAGGAAAAGTCATCAGGGAGCGTCCCTTAATGCTCTAATTTTTTCTTTTAGTTGGGCAAGTAAAAGGAGTGCTTGCAAAGGTGTGGTGTTGGCTATATCAACGGATTCAATATATTCAAGTACCTCCTCCCATACCTTTTCTTGAGCTACTTTAATACTATCCGCATAAACTCTTTCAAGAAGGGGAAGGTGGTACGCACTTTCATACTCACTGAGGATCTCCCTTGCACGTTTTATAAGCTCCTCAGGTAATCCAGCCATTTTGGCTACTTCTATACCGAAACTCCCCTCAGCACTGCCCTTCACGAGTCTATAAAGGAAGGTGATCCCCACTCCTTCTTTGGATACAGCCATGTGATAATTTCTCACGCAAGATAGATATTCCTCAAGCTTTGTTAACTCAAGGTAATGAGTTGCAAGAAGTGTTCTGGCTTTTATTTTGTTAGCTATATACTCAACGAGGGCTTTAGTTAGGGATATACCATCGTAAGTTGATGTTCCTCTACCTACTTCATCAAGAATTATGAGACTTCTCTCATCCGCACTGTTTAGTATACTTGAAACGTCAAGCATCTCGTTCATAAAGGTTGACACGCCTAAAGCCAAAATATCTCCTGAACCTATGCGAGCATGTATTGAGGATACAATGCCTATCTGAGCCTCCTCACAAGGCAAAAAGGATCCCATATGAGCCAAAAGGGTAAGAACCGCAACCTGCCTTATGTAACTTGATTTTCCCGCCATATTAGGACCTGTTATTATCATGATCCTTTCTTCTTCATCCATGTACGTGTTATTTGGAACGTAGTCTTTCACAAAAGCTTCTATTAGAGGATGTCTGCCCTCCTTTATCTTTATAACTTTCTCTTCGGTAATTATCGGCTTTTTCCAATTCTTTTCAAGAGCCAAGCAGGCAAGAGATTGAAGATAGTCTAAAAGACCGATCGCTTGCGCATTCTTGACTATACTTTCCACACCTGAAAGTACCCTTTCCCTTAGTTCTGTGAAGAGTTCATATTCTAAGTCCTTTATCCTGGTTTGAGCTGAGAGTATTTTTTCTTCAATAATGCAAAGCTCATCTGTTGTAAATCTTTCCGCATTGCTGAGTGTCTGCCTCCTTCTGAAATAAGAAGGTACGTATTTTAAGTTGGGTTTTGTAACTTCTATGTAGTAACCCATTACCCTGTTGTAACCTATCTTTAAGCTCTGGATGTTTGTTTCCTTTCGCAATCTATCTTCGTAATCCTTCAGGAGGATCTCCGAATTTTGACATATATATCTTAGTCTGTCAAGCTCTTCATTCACACCATCCTTTATTAAACCCCCTTCCCTTAGATGAATGGGAGGGTCATCCACAAGCGTCCTATCTATGTCAAGAGCGATCTCTCTAACATCATCAAACTCTTGTATTAGTTTCCTAAGTATCTCAGAGGAAATATCCGCTTGCATAAGTTGTTCCCTCAATTGGGTTGCACATATAAGGGCTTTTTTGAGAAGCACGAAATCTTTGGGTGTTGCTACATTCCCACTAATCCTGGATACAAGTCTCTCCATATCAGGCATACCATCAAGGTATTTCCTGATCTTGATAAGAGTATCCCTCTTTTTTGTAAGTTCCTCAACAGCTAACTGCACCTTTATTATCTTTTCCTTACTTCTAAAGGGGTGAAGTATGTAAAATCTTAGCCTGCGTCTTCCCATTCCCGTAAGGGTTCTGTTTATAACACTAAAGAGGGATATGTCTTCTCTGCCTTCATAACTCTCAAGGAGTTCAAGTCCTCTCCTCGCTCTGTGATCTATCCTGACGTAACCTTCGTCCGTATAAGGCTTGGGTTTTCTTACGAAGGGTGTAAAGCTCTTTTGGGTGTTTTTAAGGTAAAGGTATATACCTGCGCAAGGTATAAGCTCTTCTTCATACTCAAAACCCAGAGACCTGTAGTTTTGAATATTAAAATCCTTTGCGAGAATCCTCATACCTTCCAAAAAATACTCTTCTTCAAGCTCCGTTCTGTATGCTTTAAAAAACTTTTCAAATTCAAACTTCACCCCTTTAAGGAGTAGAACCTCCTTAGGAGAGAACTTGCACATAAATTCGTAGGCTTGATCTAAGGAAAAAGATCCTGATATGAACTCTCCTGTTGATGGGTTCAGATATGCACAAAAGTACCTTTTTCCCTTTGTATACACGCATGCAAGACCTGAAAGATCCTTTTCAAAGTAAGTGCCAGGTGTTATTACCCTTATTACTTCCCTCCTAACTATACCTTTTGCCTGACTTGCATCCTCCATCTGCTCACATATGGCTATTTTGTATCCCCTTGAGACGAGCCTCGTTATGTAAGTGCTTGAAGAGTGGTATGGAACTCCGCACATGGGTATTCTCTCTTTCCCCTTTCCACTCGGTCTTGATGTGAGGACAAGCCCAAGTTCTTTTGATCCTATAAGAGCATCATCGTAAAAAAGCTCGTAGAAATCTCCCAGTCTAAACAGAAGCAGGCAGTCAGGATAGAGTCTCTTAAAGTGGTGATACTGGGAAAGCATAGGTGTGAGATCAGTGTCATTTTGCGTATTCCACATGTCTGGTCTCCCTTATAACAACTACCTTTATCTGTCCGGGATACTCCATCTCCTCTTCTATCTTTCTGGCTATCTCTTTTGAGAGCATGTATGCTTCCTCATCACTTACTTCTTCGGGACTCACTATGATCCTAACCTCTCTCCCTGCCTGAACAGCGTAAGCATTTGCCACTCCTTTAAAGGATTTGACTATGCTTTCCAGTTTTTCAAGCCTTCTGAGGTATGTCTCAAGACTTTCCCTTCTTGCTCCCGGTCTTGCAGCCGATAAGGCGTCCGCTGCGCACACAAGTGCAACTTCCGGATATCTTACGGGTTCTTCGTTGTGATGAGCTTTTATGGCGTTTAAAACAGGATCCGGTTCTCCATACTTTTTACACAGATCTATGCCTATGTCCGTGTGAGATCCGCCAAGTTCGTGAGATATGGACTTGCCTATATCGTGAAGAAGCCCTGCCCTCCTTGCCATTTTCGCATCAAGTCCAAGCTCTTCAGCCATAAGTCCAGCTATGTATGCCACTTCTTTTGAATGTAAGAGGACATTTTGTGAGTAACTCGTTCTAAAGTAGAGTTTGCCTATATAGTAGTATAGCCCCTGGTTTATATCGTAAAGTCCAAGCTCCATGCAGGTTTCTTCTCCCATCTTCCTTATCTTTTCATCAATCTCCTTCTTAACCTGATTGACAACCTCCTCTATACGCGCGGGATGTATTCTACCGTCCTCTATAAGGATCTGGAGAGCCTCCTTGGCGATCTCCCTTCTGAGAGGATCAAAGGAGGATATCGTCACCACATCAGGAGTGTCATCTATGATAAGGTCAACCCCTGTTAAAAGCTCAAAAGTTCTTATATTTCTACCTTCCCTTCCTATGATCCTGCCTTTAAATTCATTGCTTGGCAGTTCTACCGTACTTGTTGTGTAGTTTATTGCTATCTCCGGCGATATTCTCTGAATAGCCGTAGTTATGATCCTCTTGGCTTCAAACTCGGCTTTCTCCTTTGCCTCCTCCTCTATGCGTTTGATCACCTTCATGCTCTCTATTTTGGCTTCTTCTTCCGCCCTTCTCAAAACTTCAAATCTGGCTTCCTCCATAC
>JBEULM010000038.1 GCA_041287335.1 Hydrogenobacter sp. | reverse complement strand
TTATACCCGGAACCACTTCAAACTCTATGCCATGCTGTGCCAAAAAGAGGGCTTCCTCTCCACCCCTTCCAAAGACGAAGGGGTCTCCACCTTTTAGCCTTACTACTACCTCTTTGCTATATGCATACTCAAGCAAAAGCTCGTTTATCCTTTCCTGCTCTATGAGATGTTTTCCATCCTCCTTTCCCACATAGACAAGCTCGCAGTCAGGCTTTGCGAGTAAAAGCACTTCTGGGTTTACGAGCCTGTCGTATAGGATAACATCTGCAGACCTTATGAGCCTGTAGGCTTTAAGTGTTAAAAGCTCCAAGTCTCCAGGTCCTGCCCCTACGAGATAGACCTTACCCATGGTTAATACCTCTGTTTATGAGGTTTATTGCCACCAAGAGCAGGAGGAAGGATATTAGAAATCTTATAGGCTTTGGATTTATCTTCCTTGTTAGGTAGGTGCCAAGCCACACACCAAGAAGACCACCAAAAGACATGGGAATAAAAACCTCTGGGTTTATGTTACTCCCAAGGAAGTGGAAAAGACTACCAAAAGAAGAACAAGCTAAGCCGAAAGCTATATCCACACCCACAGCCCTTGAAGGCTCAAGCCTTGTAAAGTAAAGGAGTAAGACCATGCCAAGGGCACCAGCACCCGCTGATGTAAAACCTACCTCAAGCCCGATGAAAAAGCAGGCAAAGGGCAAAAGGAATCTATACCTTGTAAGGTCAAGCCTTTTATTTCTCAAGGTGGTAAAAAGGTTAAGGGCTATGCTAAGAAGGATAGTAAAGCCTATAATAAGGAAGAGGACATTTTTCAGACCCTTTTCATGAGAAAGGAAAGATAGTAGAAAGGAGCCAAGAAGGACACCAGGCACACCGCCAGAAAGCATAAGGAAAAGGGTTTTGTAATCTATATTTTTATAGAGGGCATGAAAGACAAAGGCTGGAAACTTCACAAAAGCTGAAAAACTGAGGGCTGAGCCAACCGCCTTTGCCGGGTCAAGCCCCAGAAGGATTAAAAGCGGTGCGGTAAGCGTTCCAGCTCCTACACCTGTCAAGCCTATGGCTAAGGCTATAAAAAAGCCAGAGAGTGCATACTCAAACATTAGAACCTCCAAGTCTTATAGGTATTGTGAAGCCAAGAGCTTCAGATAACTCTTTTACCTCCTCCTGAAGCCTTCTCATGCCTTCCCTGTGAAGCTTTGAGTCTTCTTCGGAAGGTAGGGATATAAAACATGGCTTTTCTTCAAGTAAGGCTAACCAAAGGTATGAGCCAAGATCTTTTATCATGGCAGGCTTTTTGTTAAAACTGCCTTCCTTCCAGCCTCTTTTCTCAAGCTCCTCTTTGAGCAGGTTTATATCCACAACCTCAAGAACCCTTATCGCCATCTCTTGCCTCCCTTAAGAGTTTGTCCGCAATCTTTTCAAAGCCTCCCGTTTCTATACTGCAGTGCATTCCACACTCCTTTGGTGCGTCCTTTTCCCACCACCACCTTCCAGCCCTTGGGTCTTCAAAGGGTGCAACAGCCTTCGTACAAGGCTCACAACCTATGCTTCTATAACCCTTCTCGTAAAGTCTGTTGTAAGGAACATAGTTTCTCTTTATGTATTCCCAAACATCCCTTTCTGTCCAGTCAGCAAGGGGGTTTATCTTCACTATCTGCCCGTGGTCATGGTCCATCTCAATCTTCATTATGTTGTGCCTGCTTGCCCACTGCTCGCGCCTGAGACCCGTTATCCAAGCATCTACGCAGGACAAAGCTCTGATTAGAGGTCTTACCTTCCTCACATGACAGCAGAGGTGCCTCAACTCAACGGATTTATAAAAGCAGTTAATACCATGCTCACCCACGAGCTTCTCCACATCTTCCGCCTTAGGGAAATAAACCTCTATACTTATGCAGTACCTCTCCTCCACCTCTTGGGCAAGCCTGTAAGTCTCTTCGTGGAGCCTGCCCGTATCCACCATAAAGACCCTCACCTCCGGGTTTATCCTCCAAGCCATATCTAAAAGCACCATATCCTCAACCTGACCGCTCCAAGCTATATAAAGCCTTGGATGGAAGTTTTCCAAAGCCCAGGCTATAAGTTCCTGAGGTGTCTTGTCCTCAAAGTCTATGGCAAGCTCGTGAAGCTCAAGCTCATCAAAGGAAGGGGCACCACCCGCCAGAGCTGGATAGAGCATAAGCTCATCGCCTTCTTTAAGTTTTGTTTCCAAACCCTGCAGGTAAGAGACATCTTCCTCGTTTAAAAAGACCTTTACAAAGGGCTTTAGCTCTCCCTTTTGGTCAAAAAGTCTTCCCTTAAAGCCTTCAAACTCCCTTTCAAGGCTTTCAAGGGCCTCCCTGACTGTTTTTGCGCTTAGCTCCACCTCCGAAAGACCTCCAGAAAAACGTGTGAGAGGTCCAAATATACGCACCTTTACAAGCCTTTTTTCAACCTCCACCATGACATCCTTACCCTCCATAAGGCTTAAAAGCTCCTCATCGCTCTTTTTATTCAAAAACTCATGAAAGTCTTCAAACCCAGAGTTTTTAAAGGAAAGAAGGAGGTTTTTCAAATAGACCTTTACCCTTTCTAAGGGTAGCTTTTTGGCTATTATCTTTCCTATGTTTGCCCTTTTTCCATACCCACCCCTTAAAACAAGGTTGTAGGTGGTTTCCACCGAGCCATCTGGATGCCTTGTGTGTGTTGCCTGAAGGCCTATATCGTTTAGCCAGTGGTGGGCACAGGCATGGGGGCATCCATCAACGCCTATGCTAATACCCTCAAGCCTTCCAAGCTCACCTTCTAAGTAATCAAGTATCTCAAGTAGAGCATCCTTCGCAGGACCCACCGAGTAGTTGCAGAAAGGGTCGCTGGTGCAGGCTACGGATATAGCCCTTGTTTCGCTCACATCCACTTCAAAACCAAGCCCTTTTACCACTTCCTTAACCCTTTGCAGGTCTTCCTCCCTTATGTTTGCCAGCAGGATATTCTGCCTTTGAGAGAGCCTAACAGAGAGGTTAAGCTCTTGAGCAAGTTCTGAGAGGCTTAAAAGCTGGCTTCCCTTTACCCTTCCCGCCTGCACGGGAATGCCAAAGTAATAAAAACCTCCCTGCTTCTGCCTTCCTATGCCTGTATGGAAGTATCTTTTTACAGGTTCTGGCTCCTTTTCCAATTCCTCTGGTCTAAAGCTCAGCCTTTCCAAAAGCCTTTCCCTTATTCCTTCAACACCGAGCCTATCCACCATGTATTTAAACCTTGCCTTTACGAAGGATTTTCTGTTTTCATCCTCCTCGCTCCAGAGCTCTACCAAAGCCATCGCCACCTCACAGACCCTATCCTTTTCCACAAAAATACCAAGCTTTCTTGCAAGCCTTGGTGTAGAAGAAAGACCACCGCCAACCCAAACCGCAAAGCCCTCCTTACCCTTATGAATTGTTCCTACAAAGGCAAGGTCGTGCATCTCTGGCATGTTGCAGTGATAGGGACAGGCTGAAAGGGTTATCTTAAACTTTCTTGGAAGGTTAAAGTATTCTCTGTTTTCAGGGTCATGGAAGAAGTTTTCAAGCTCATAAAGGGTTTTTCTAACATCAAAAAGCTCCTTTTCTTCAAGCCCACATAAGGGGCAGGTGGTTATGTTCCTGACTGTGTCACCACAGGCACCTACAGGAAAGAGACCTGCTTCTCTTAGCCTTTCAAAAACCTCAGGAAGGTGTTCAAGCCTTATGTAATGAAGCTGTAGATCCTGTCTTAAGGTTATTTCCGCATAGTCGTTAAACCTTTTTGCCAGCTCACCCAATACATGGAGCTGCCTTGGCTCTAAAATACCCCCAGGCACTTTTACCCTAAGAAGGAAGTATCCCATCCTTGGCTTGTCATGGTAAAGCCCATACCACTGGAGCCTTACAAGGTCCTCCTCCGGCGTGTTCTCATAGCCTTGCTTTATAATCTTGGGAAGCTCCTCAATTATATCCAAAGGATGCTTTTCAGCCTTTAGCTTCTCTCTTGGGTTTTTTCCCACAAGCTCTTCCTTCATGCGAGCACCTCCTACCTTGAATATGCAAGTTATGTGCCAATTTGAGATGTCTTTCCAAAGATTGAAAAGTTGTTAAATATTGATACTTATCATGTATAATGAATAAACAATTTTGTATATTCTTTAAACATGAAAAGGCTTCTATACACGAGGGACTTGTCCCTCTCAGTGGAGGGCTTTGAAAAGGTTGAGGAACTTCCTGAGGAACTTGCAGGAACTTTAGTTTTGGTAGATATAGATACAGTAGGGCTTTCGTGCCTTCCGGACCTTAAAGAAGGTGGTAATGTGCCTGTGGCTATAACATCTAAGGGCATACCCGGATACACTATAAAGCTCGTAAGTTTGGGCTTTTATGATGTATTTTTAAAGCCAGTTGATAGACGCAGGCTAAACAAACTTATTGCAGACTTAGAAGGTGGTTTAAGGGATGATGATAATATCATACCTCTTGCTGAAGGTGAAGATATGTCAGGAGACCTTTGTAAAGAACTTTGTTCCATAATAGGAAATCCCGAAGGTAGGATGAAAGAAGTCCTTTTGAAGATAGGTAAGGCTTCAGCTCTTGATGTACCGGTGCTCCTTCTCGGTGAAACAGGTGTAGGTAAGGAGATATTCGCTAAAGCTCTCTGGAAGACTTCCAAAAGGTGGAACGCTCCTTTTGTTGCTGTTAACTGCACAGCCATACCTCCGGAGCTTCTTGAAGCTGAACTTTTTGGATACGAAAAAGGAGCTTTTACCGGAGCTGTATCCTCAAAGGAAGGGCTTATAGAATCCGCAAGAGGCGGTGTGCTTTTTCTTGATGAGGTTGGGGACCTCCCCCTTCATATACAGCCTAAGCTTTTGAGGGTCCTACAGGAGAAAAAGCTAAGGAGACTCGGAAGTACAAAAGAGATCCATTGCGACTTCAGGCTCGTATGCGCTACCAATAAGGATATAAGGAAGCTCGTAAAGGAAGGATTTTTTAGAGAGGATCTCTACTACAGGATAAGTACAGTTGAAATATACATACCACCTCTAAGAGAAAGAAGGGAAGACATTCCCATCCTAATAAACTGCATACTGAGTAATATCTCTAAGGAAACTGGCAGAAGGATTGCAGGTTATACGGAAGGATTTTTAAGGAAGGCTCTAAACTACAGCTGGCCAGGTAATGTTAGGGAACTTGAGAACGCTTTAAAAAGGGCTATGGTTTTATGCAGAGGGGATATTCTCAAAGAAAAAGACCTGGATGTTGAATCGGGCGAATACGTTCCTCAAAATTTTGAAGATGTCTTAAGGGATGAGGTAAAAAAGCTTCTTAGGGGAGGGGAAGAAGGTTTATATTACAAACTAATGGGAAAAGTTTCCCGAATCATAGCTGAGGAAGCCTTTAATTTTTTTGAAGAAAACTACTCAAGAACCGCAAGATACCTTGGTATAAACAGGATCACCCTCAAAAGGATACTACAAGGGTTATCAAATCCGGAAAAAACGTTCAGCTTCTTCCAAAAGTAAGAGATTCTTCATCGCTCTTTCCTTGCTTTTTTGATCAAATCTTCCGGCTAAAAACCTTTCCACCATTATCCTTAGCTTATCCCTTTTTTCACCAGATAGGAGTTTATCATCTTTCCAGACCTCTTCTTTCGCAAAATCAAGTACCAAATCACCCTCATTTATTATCCATCTCCTTGAAGGTTCAGGATGTTCCCAGGCGACCTTCAAAATGAAAGGTACTCCATCAGCCTCACCTTTTAGCTCCCATACGTGGTTCACATCCATTTTTTTTAACTCAATGCTTTTAAAAAACAGCTGAAGGAGGTAAAGGTCATGCCATGCGAGATCCCAAAGAGGCGATATATAACCCTTTCCCTTACCAAATCTTTCAATGTTTAAGCTCTTTACATCTTTTGGAAAATATTGTAGGCAAGAGGAGAAGGTTTCCACCTCCGACACGTAAAGATTTGGATAACTGTATATCTCTTTGAATTCTTCATAATTCAGTGCTGGAGGTTTTTCAAGAAGTACAGGAATACCTCTTTTTAAAAAGATTCTTGATAAGCTAACATGCTCGGAGGGCTCTACAGCTATTATAACCGCCTTAATCTCCTCTTTCACATCACCTATATGACAATAAAAGGGATACTTATCAGTAGCCTTTTTGGGATCTCTATCGCACAGTATTGGAGATTCGCCGAGTTCTTCCAGCTTGAGCAGATACTTTTTACCCATATTCCCGAAACCTACAAGTAAGACATGCATAACGTATAGTATAACGTTTAATCTCTAAAGAGCTTTGCCATTTATATCTCCTTTGAAAAAGAGAGCCTTCTGGCGGGATTGTCGTAAAATATTACCGATGGATCTGGTGGTAAAGTTTGGTGGAACATCTGTAGGTGGTCTTGAAAGGATAGAAAACGCTGCAAAAAGGGTTATAGAAAAGGTAAAACAGGGGTACAAGGTTGTTGTTGTATCTTCCGCAATGGCTGGTGAAACTGATAGGCTTATAAACTTAGCTAAACAGATAGATCCCTTCCCACCTGAGAGGGAAATGGACATGCTCGTGTCCACAGGCGAGCAACAAGCTGTAGCTCTCTTTGCTATCACACTGAATAAACTTGGTTATCCAGCGATGAGCCTTTGCGGTTGGCAGGTGCCTATAATTACTGACCACGTACACACGAAAGCGAAAGTGTTGAAGGTAGGTCTTCAAAGGATAAGAAACATCATAAACGAAGGTTACATACCGATAGTTGCGGGTTTTCAAGGTGTTACCGATAACTGGGAGATCACAACCCTTGGGAGGGGTGGATCTGACCTGTCTGCCGTGGTTCTCGCTCATGCTCTCAGTGCGGATTGTGAGATATACACGGATGTAGAAGGTGTCTTTACTGCTGATCCCAGAATAGTCCCCAAAGCAAAAAAAATATCTCGCATATCTTACGAAGAGATGCTTGAGATGGCTTCCTTAGGTGCTAAGGTGATGCAGGCAAGGAGTATAGAGTTCGCTATGAAGTACAATGTAAGAATCCATGTCAGGAGTTCCTTCTCGGATAAAGAAGGAACATGGATACTGCCGGAGGAGGAAGTCATGGAAAAGGTAGCGGTAAGAGCTATAACCTTAGAAATGAAAGAGTCAAGGATCACCGTAGTAAGGGTACCTGACAGACCAGGCATAGCTTACAGTATATTCAAAGCGCTCGGAGACGCTCACATAGTTGTGGATATGATAGTTCAAAATGTTTCCCATCAAGGATACACAGATCTTTCCTTTACGGTAAATAAAAATGATGCTAAGCGTGCGGAAGATATAGTAAAAAAAGTAGCTACGGAAATAGGCGCTCAGGAAGTGGTCAGAGATGATAACGTGGCAAAAATCTCCGTTGTAGGTATAGGTATGAAAAGCTCATACGGCACAGCGGCAAAGATGTTTGAAGTACTATACAAAAACAACATAAATATAATGGCTATATCCACATCGGAGATAAAGATCTCGTGTCTGATCGAAAGCAAATACGGTGAGCTTGCGGTCAGAGAACTTCATCAGGCTTTTGTAGAAGAGGGGGAAGAGGTCAAAGTTATAAATGAGACTTGATAAGGGGCTTATATCAAGAGCCTTTGAAAGGTTCAGAAATATAAAAATACTCGTGGTAGGGGATATTATCCTTGACAGGTATATATTCGGTAAAGTGGAACGTATATCTCCAGAGGCTCCGGTTCCTGTGGTGGAAGTAGAAAAGGAAGAGTTTCGGCTTGGAGGCGCGGGAAACGTAGCCAGTAATCTTTCAAATCTTGGGATAAGGGTTTACCTATGCGGTGTGGTTGGTAATGATTATGCAGGTCATGTAGTAAGTGGACTTCTCAAAGAGAAAGGTATTCACGATATTACGATAGAAGATAGGCACAGACCAACAACTCAAAAGGCTCGTGTTGTTGCAGTATCTCAACAGCTTCTACGTATAGATAACGAAAGCAAGGAGAAAATAGAGGGGAGAGTTTTAGAGGATCTTCTTGAGAGGCTTGATGTGGATGTGGACGCGGTGGTAGTTTCGGATTACGCAAAGGGTGTGGTATGTAAAGAACTTATGGACAGAATAAGGAGTAAAGGTGTCTTTTTTTCGGTTGATCCCAGACCAAAGAACAAATACCTATATATAGGTGCAGATCTTATGACACCCAATGAAAAGGAGGCAAGACAAATGCAGGAAGAGGAGAGCCTTCAAAGTCTCGGCTGGAAGTTAAAAAACAGCCTCAGATTGAAGACGCTCGTTGTAACGCTCGGATCAAGGGGTATGGCTCTTTTTGACAGAGAGTTCAAAGTATTCCCCGCAAGAGCAAAACAGGTCTACGATGTTACCGGTGCAGGCGATACAGTTATAGCAGTGCTTACAGCAGGCGTGTTGGCAGGTCTTGATTGGGAAGAAGCGTGCGAGCTTGCCAACGTATGCGCTGGTATAGTGGTAGGCAAACTCGGAACAGCAAGCCCAAGTTTTGAGGAAATTATTGAGTACGTGGAGGAAGATGTAAAAATTCGGGGTGAGGGGACTTGAACCCCTGACTTCTGGCTCCCAAAGCCAGCGCTCTACCACCTGAGCTACACCCCGTGATTAAGCCTTTGATACCATCTCCTTTTGATGTATGTAAGCTATCAGATCCCTGAGCCTACACGAGTATCCCCACTCGTTGTCGTACCATGCGACTACATGTACCATGTCTTCAATCACTTGGGTGAGACTCGCGTCAAATATAGCTGAATGTGGGTTTCCTATTATATCTTGTGATACTATAGGTTCTTCCGTATACTGAAGGATGCCCTTTAAGTCATTTTGGGAAGCCTCTTTGAAAGTTAAGTTTACCTCTTCCACATTCAAAGGCTTTTTGTTCACTATAACAGTTAGATCTATTATTGAACCATCCGGAACAGGTACTCTTCTTGCGGTACCATCAAGTTTACCCTTGAGTTCGGGTAATACCTCACCTATAGCTTTTGCCGCACCTGTAGTCGTGGGTATTATATTCATTCCAGCTGCTCTTGCCCTTCTCAAATCTTTATGAGGCAAGTCAAGTACCCTTTGATCATTAGTGTAGGCATGAACTGTCACCATATAGCCATATTTGACCCCAAAATGTCTGTGGAGAACTTTCAAGGTCGGTGCAAGGCAGTTGGTAGTGCATGAAGCATTCGAGATGATTCTGTGCTTTTCCGGATCATATATGTCTTCGTTTACTCCAAGTACTATGGTAATATCTGGATTCTTCGCTGGAGCCGATATGATAACTCTCTTTACTGTGTCTCTCAAGTGAAGCTGTGCCTTTTCCCTGCTTGTAAACGCACCAGTCGATTCTAAAACTATATCTACGCCCAGATCTCCCCAAGGTATTTCGGAGGGGTCCTTATAAGAGAAAACCTTAATTTTCGCATTGTCAACGTATATATCCTCTTTATCAGCACTTACATATCCGGAGAATATGCCATGTACAGAATCGTATTTCAGAAGATGCGCGAGAGTTCTTGTATCTGTAAGATCGTTGATAGCCACTATCTGTATATCTTCCCTTCCGTAACATGCTCTAAGGAAAGACCTTCCTATCCTGCCAAAACCGTTTATACCCACCCTTACACTCATAAGATTAATTATATTATGAGAAAACGCTGGGTGAGAAGTTCCCTTTTCACATAACCCTCCTATTACTTAACAAAAGCGGGCAGAACAGTTTATCCTGTACGCCATAACCACATCTATCTGACGAGCAAATAACTACGCTACTATCTCTTCTGACCGGCTTGCCTACCCTAAGGCTTGCTAAAATGCTTCTTGAATCAAGCCAGCATTACAAGGAAAGGACAAAGTGAGCTACCATGAAGTGATTAAGGCAATTATAAACTTAGCGGGTAGCGTACTGGTATATATGTGCTTACCTGCTTGTATGCCTATGATATCGGTTATAGCTTTTAGCGTATTATAAGTATATCTTATAATTACCATAAAAATTTTTTATTTGACAAATATCAATATATATTTCATCATATTATTGAACGAATATTCAATTAAGGAGGTTAATTATGGAGACTTTTTGGGAGACCTTCAAAAGGCACGGAGTTAGCAGGAGGGATTTTTTAAAATTTGCCACTACCATAACAGGTATAATGGGTCTGTCACCCTCCATGATACCTCAGGTGGTAAAAGCTTTAGAAACCAAGCCTAGAGTACCAGTCTTGTGGATTCACGGTCTTGAGTGTACCTGCTGTTCGGAATCTTTCATAAGATCAGCCACACCGCTTGCCTCGGATGTGGTGCTTTCCATGATATCCCTTGAGTACGATGATACGCTTTCAGCAGCTGCAGGAGAAGCCCTTGAAAGACATAGGGAGGAAATTATCAAAAAATACTGGGGAAACTATATCCTCGCGGTTGAGGGAAACCCACCGCTCGGTGAAGATGGCATGTACTGTGTAGTGGGTGGAAAGGCTTTTCTTGAAAATCTCAAAGAGTCTGCGAAAGGTGCAAAAGCTGTAATAGCGTGGGGTTCATGCGCCAGTTGGGGATGCGTCCAGGCAGCAAAACCCAACCCGACAACGGCAGTTCCCATACACAAGGTGATATCGGACAAGCCTATAATAAAAGTTCCAGGCTGTCCTCCCATAGCTGAAGTTATGACTGGTGTTATCATGTATCTTGTTCTTTTTGATTCTATACCACCTCTTGATTCTCAGGGAAGACCTAAGCAGTTTTACGGTAATCGTATACACGATACGTGCTACAGAAGAGCCTTTTTCAATGCAGGTCAGTTTGTGGAGAAGTTTGATGACGATGGAGCTAAAAAGGGATGGTGTCTTTACAAGATGGGATGCAGAGGACCTACGACATACAACTCTTGCGGAAACATACGTTGGTACAACGGTCTCTCTTATCCTATTCAAGCTGGTCACGGTTGTATAGGCTGTGCTGAAGAGGATTTCTGGGACAAAAGCCCCTTTTATCAGAGGCTTACAACTATTCCATTACCTAACGTTGAAGCAAGCCCTGACAAGGTTGGAGCTGTTGTTACAGCAGCGGCAGCTGCTGGTGCAATTGCTCACGGTGTGATTTCCAAGATCAGATCCAAATAAATAAAGGAGGTAAAAGCATGGCAAGGGTGGTAGTTGATCCAGTAACAAGAATTGAGGGACACCTGAGGATTGAGCTTATTGTGGATGAGAAGTCAGGGAAGGTTCAGGATGCTGTGTCCTCAGGTACTATGTGGAGAGGTATTGAACTCATACTGCGCGGAAGAGACCCAAGGGATGCCTGGGCTTTTGCTCAAAGGATATGTGGAGTATGTACATCTATTCACGCTTACGCATCCGTAAAGTGCATAGAGGATGCCCTTGAAATCCAGATTCCCAAAAACGCAAACTATATCAGAAACATCATGTATGGCTCTCTGCAGGTGCATGACCACTTGGTACATTTTTACCACCTTCATGCCCTTGACTGGGTTTCTCCTGTGGAAGCTTTAAAAGCTGATCCGGTTCAAACTGCAGTACTTCAAAACCAGCTCCTTGAAAAATATGGAGCAATTGCAGAACTTATGCCGGACCCGATAGGACATAGAGCTTATCCCAAAAAGTTCCCTAAAGCGACGCCTGGGTATTTTAGAGCCTTCCAAGAAAAGATAAAGAAGATAGTGGAAAGTGGACAGCTTGGTATATTTGCCGCTCACTGGTGGGATCACCCTGATTACAAACTGTTACCTCCGGAAGTTCACCTTATGGCTGTTGCCCACTATCTTAACATGCTTGATGTCCAAAGGGAACTCTTTATTCCTCAAGTTATTTTCGGAGGTAAAAATCCCCATCCTCATTACTTGGTGGGTGGGATGACCTGTTCCATATCCATGAACGATATGAACGCTCCGATAAACACGGAAAGGCTTGCGGTAGTTGAGGATGCCATATACACTCAGGCTGAAGCGGTGAATCTATTTTACCTTATTGATCTTTTAGCTATAGGGCACATATACGCACAGAAAGGGCAGGTTTACGGTGGAGGACTTGCAAAGAAGAGGACATTAGGATACGGTGAGTTTCCCGATGAGCCTTACAAAGGTATAAAGACAGGAGATTATCACAGCAAGATACTTTACCACTGCAACGGTGTTGTAGAAAATTTTGCGGAAGGTGTGGACAAAGCTAAGTATTACCCTCTTGTAGGCAAGGATTTTGCGGACCCTGGCATTATACAGGAGTTTGTAGCTCATTCCTGGTACAAGTATCCTGACGAGACAAAGGGACTGCATCCTTGGGATGGCATCACCGAACCCAATTATACAGGACCAAAAGAAGGGACAAAGACCCAGTGGAAGTACCTTGACGAACAGGGCAAGTACTCTTGGATAAAGTCTCCAAGATGGAGAGGAAAACCTTGCGAGGTGGGACCTCTGGCAAGGTATATAGTGGTCTATACCGGAGTAAAGCAAGGTCATATAAAGCCGAGCTGGATGGATGAAATGGTGGTCAAGCAGATAGATTTAGTATCTAAGGTGCTTGATATACCTCCTCATGTATGGCTACCTACAACAGTAGGAAGAACCGCTGCAAGGGGACTTGAAGCGCAGTTGGGTGTTTCAGCAAATCTTTACTTTTTGAAAAAACTTTACGACAATATAAAGGCTGGAGACACATCCGTTGCAAATATGGAAAAGTGGGATCCTTCTACATGGCCAAAAGAAGCGAAAGGTGTAGGTATAACAGATGCACCAAGAGGTGCCCTTGGCCACTGGGTGATAATAAAAGACGGAAAGATAGCTAATTATCAATGCGTAGTTCCAACTACATGGAACGGTTCACCAAGAGATCCTATGGGAGGGCAGGGTGCTTTTGAAGAATGTATGAAAGATACGCCTATTAAGGTCGTGGATAAACCCCTTGAAGTTCTGAGGGGTATACACTCCTTTGATCCTTGCCTTGCTTGTTCTACCCATCTTTACAACACCGAAGGGCAAGAAATAGTTGAAGTGAAAGTGCAAGGTGCTAATGTATGTTACTGAAGGAGGTTTTAATATGAGAGAGATTGAGGCGAAGAAGGTGTATATTTTCAGTCCGGGTTTGAGAATATGGCACTGGGTGAACTTCCTTACCATAATAACCCTTTTTATCACAGGACTATATATAGGAAACCCTTTCTTTCTCGGACCTGTAGGTGTAGAAGCAACATACGCATACAAGGAAGGCATAACTATGGACTTCATAAGAAAGATACACTTTATAGCAGGTTATGTCCTTCTCGCTTCTTTTATCTTTAGGGTGATCATATCGCTGTTTAACAAGAGAGATAGGCTTCTCTTTCCCGCTATCTGGAGGAGAGATTATTGGATGGGACTGAAAGAGATCACTTTAAAGTACATCTTTGTGATGAAAGAAGGTGAAGGTCAAGAGTATGTTAGGAACGCTTGTGCTAGAACAGTTTATCCATTAGTTTATCTGGCAATATTTGTAATGATAGCGACAGGTTTTGCCATGTACGGTATGTCCAGCCCAGGAAGTTTTTGGTCTTCCCTTTTGGGATGGATCCTTGGCTTTCTTGGTGGAGAATTTATGGTACACATGTGGCATCATTGGCTCGCGTGGCTTATAATCGTCTTTGCAGTTTTACACGTTTATCTTGTGATCAGAGAAGAAGCTCTCAAAAAGAACGGAGAACTTTCCTCCATGTTCAGCGGTTATAAAGTATTTGAGAAAGAACCAGTTGATTTGAAGGATGTGGAGTGATGAGGACGCTCGTGCTGGGTGTAGGAAACGTACTTTTATCGGACGAAGGCATGGGCATAAAAGCTGTAGAAGAACTAAAAAGGAGATACTCCTTCAACACGGAGGTGGAGCTTTTAGATGGTGGAACTTTAGGCTTAGATCTTCTCTACTTTTTGGAAGGTACTGACAGATTGTTGATAATTGACGCGGTGCTTGGGGGGAACCCCCCGGGCTTTATTTACAAGTTCAGGGGTGATGAAGTAAAGACTTACTTTAGGAGAAAAGTTTCCGCTCATGAGATAGGTATTCAAGAAGTTTTGGCGGTAGCTGAAATAACGGGTAGGTATCCCGAAGAGATAGTTGTGATAGGTATGGAACCAGAAAGTCTTGACATATCCTTAGAGCTTTCTCAAACTGTGAGGAATAACTTTGATAAGCTTTTGAATGAGGTATTGGATCAATTGAGAGAATGGGGTATAGAGGTCAAGCATGCAAAAGATCTGTCTTGATCAATTACAAAAGCTGAAAGAAAGAAGGATGAGTTTCGTGCTTTATGTAAGGTCGGAACTAAAGAGGGATAAGATAAAGGAGATTTTTGATACAGACATAGTTGTTCCGGAACTTGAAAAAGTTTTCGGTCATAAGATAGAATTTTTCTCCATATGCGCGGATGAAAATATGAAAATACTGGAAGATTTTAGACTGCCATCTTTGGTGATCTTTAAAAACGGTGAATGTGTGGAAGTTATGGATGGTATAAAAGCATGGAACGAATACGTAGAGAGGTTTATATCATGCTTATGAATGCCCCAGCTATACTGAACGAAATACTCCATGCTCTCAAAGACCTTTACGAAAAAGGCAAGGAACACATCATATACATTAACAAAATACCCATAACCGAAGAAGATAGGATAGCCATACTTGACACTTTAGGTGAAGGTCAGGTAAAGATAAGGCTTGAGTCAAAGACACAGCCCGCTGAATGGAGAGAGACAGGCATATACGGTGTGTGGATAGGTGTATTCTTTGATAGGGATAACAAACCCATTTTAGAAACTATTGAAATAACCGCATTTCCACGCATGGCATCTTCTCAGAGAGAGGATATGGAAGAATCCATCAGGATACTTGAGGATAGATTAAAAATTTTGTTTCAAAGGGAACTATAGACAGCCTGTCCTAAACATAACCCGCCATCATTAGGTGGTACCCTTTGGTGTGTGTGAACTTTAAAGCCCCTCTCCGTAAGAAGCTCTTTGATTTTGCTCACAAGGGGATCATTTTGCATAACACCACCAGATAAACACACATTCTCAATGCCTACCCTCAAAGATACCTCAAGGCAAACTTTCGCAAGGGTGTTTATAAATCTTGAAGGTATTTTCTCACGATCTGTGTCTTTTATGAGATCATAGAACATAGGTCTCCAATCTATATGTGATCTTTCCAGACTAAAGGTGTAATGATCCCTTACTAAAGGATTATAGAGATCTTCTATCATCATGGCGGCTTGACCTTCGTAAGAGAGGGTGTGTCTCACACCTATGATGGAAGCAACAGCATCAAAAAGCCTACCCACTGAACTTGAGTAAGGAGAGTTTATTCCCTTGATCCATACATTATAAAGATTCGCAAGTTCCATATTTGTAAAGGATCTTACCGTTTCTATTTCCATATCAAAGACCTCTTTACCGTAAAGCTCAAAAAGTACAGAAAGAGCTACCCTTCTGGGTTCTTTGACAGCCTTTTCCCCACCTATCAATCTGAAGGGTTTTATGTGAAAAACCCTGTCGTAATTTCCGTAATTGCAAACCATGAATTCACCACCCCAGAGGGTTCCGTCCTCGCCGTAACCGGTACCATCCCATGCTATTCCCAAAACATCCTCTTTTATACCCCTTTCAGCCATGCACGAAAGTATGTGCGCATAGTGGTGTTGTACTTTTATTATGGGTATCCCTTTAGCTTGAGAGAATACTTCTCCCCATCGGGTAGTTTCGTATCTCGGATGCATATCGCACACAACAACATCAGGTTCAAACTCATAAAGCTCCATAAGATCAAAAACCATACATTCAAAACTTTTGAGCGTTTCTATATTTTCCACATCACCTATATGCTGACTGAGTATTACAGTATCATCAAAACCTATAGCGAAGGTGTTTTTCAACATACCTCCAAGAGCTAAAACTTTTCTGCTGAGTTTAAAGGGAAGTTTTATCGGCATAGGAGCGTATCCCCTTGATCTTCTTACGGGAAGCGCTACTCCTCCAACTACCTTAACAACGGAGTCATCACACCTCCTCTTTATGTCCCTGTTGTGTATGAGGATCATATCCGCAAAAGCTGAGAGCCTTTCAAGAGCTTCTTCGTTGTCTTTTACTATAGGCTCGTCGGATAGGTTACCGGATGTGGCTATCAAAGGAAAGTCAAGGGAACTCAAAATTATGTGATGAAGAGGTGAATAAGGCAGAAAAGCTCCTATCCTTTTAAGTGCCGGTGCCACCGAAGGTGCAAGCTCTTTACGCTTTTTTATTAAAACTATAGGTCTTTCGGGAGACAAAAGTAGTGCCTTTTCAAATTCTGTTGGTTCAGCATAGAGATTTACCTGCTGTATATCTCTGAACATAACCGCAAAAGGTTTTTCTGATCTTTTTTTCCTCTTTCTTAGGAGTTTAACGGTATCTTCTTTTGTTGCATCGCACATAAGATGAAAGCCTCCTATCCCTTTTACCGCCACTATAAGACCATCCCTTAAAGCTTTGATGAGGAGTCTCAGCGCTTCATTACGTTCACCTAATAGTCTGCGGTCACTTCCGTAAAGACTAAGCCATGGTCCACACATGTGACAGGCATTAGGCTGGGCGTGGAATCTTCTATTTGCAGGATCTTCATACTCTTTGTGACAATTCTCACACATAGTAAAGAGCTTCATAGTCGTATGAGGTCTATCGTAAGGAAGTTTTTCAATTATGGTAAATCTCGGTCCACAGTTGGTACAGTTTATAAAGGGATATAGGTATCTTCTATCGGCTGGATCAAAAAGTTCCCTCAAACATTCATCGCAAGTAGCTATGTCAGGTAACACCAGTACCTCTTTTCTCCCTTCACCCTTACTCTTTCTTATCTCAAAAGTGTTGTATCCTGCATCATCAAGGTACTCAATCTCTTGTGAGTATATGTGGGACAGAGGTGGTTTTTCCTCACTCAATCGCAACAAGAATTTCTGCAAAACTTCCTCCTTGCCCTCAACCTCTATCTCAACGCCTGAGGAGTCATTTATCACCCACCCTTTGAGTCCAAGCTCAGTAGCTATACGATAAACGAATGGTCTAAAGCCTACCCCTTGAACTGCACCTTTCAGATTTATTTTAAGTCTCATCTTCACACTCCAATTCAAGGCTTTTTAGAAGCATATCCTGACCGCCCGTAATTTGCGTGTCTGTAGAGCCACAAACTGGACAAAGGATGTTGAGCTGATCCTTTTCGCTTTCCGTATGGCATTCTTTGCACTTGATTTTCAACCTCTCCAGCTCAACCACGAATAAGGCATCTTCCGCAACGGTTCCTTCTTTGAAAGTGTTGAAGGCAAGCTCAAGAAGGTGAGGTTCTACACCGGAAAGTATACCTAAGCTCACAACTACCTTTGTAACCTTCTTAGCCCTATTTTCTTGTGCGTATTGCTCTATGAGTTCTATAAGACTCTGAACTATGGAAAATTCATGCATATCAGCATATCCTCGGCAGAAGCTCACCAGCAGGGGGATCAAGTACCCTGTGTGTACCGTAAAAAGTTCGGAGGATAACCTTAGGAGAACCTTCCACCGGAATAGCCTTGCCAATTATCCGAGCATCTTCCCCGTCAGGATGATTTCTAATTACGTTGAGTACCTTTTCCGCATCCTTTTCGGGAAGAGCTATAACGACCCTACCTTCACAGGCGAGGTGGTAAGGTTCAAGACCCAAAAGTTCGCAAAGCCCAACAACTGGTTCTTTAATAGGTATGTTTTCCTCGTCAATTAAGAAAGATACACGCGAACTTATCGCCCATTCGTATAAAACCGCTGAAAGCCCGCCCCTTGTTGGATCTCTCATGGCATGTATCTCCACGCCGGATTTAATGATCTTTTCTATAAGATCCCATAAACTCCTACAATCACTCTCAAGTTCCACATCCATTTGAATACCTTCCCTTTGAGCGAGTATGCAGGCACCATGCTCACCTATTCCACCAGATACAATTATTACATCCCCAGCCTTTACGTTACTGCAAGAGATACCTTCGTAAAGCACTTTACCTATACCGGATGCGCTTATAAAAAGACCGTCTACGTTACCTCGCGGGACTACTTTTGTGTCACCAGCAACCACAAGCACGCCAGACTTTTGTGCTTCTTCTTTCATGCTGATCACTATACTCTCAAGTTCTTCGTAAGGGAAACCTTCCTCTATGATGAATCCTAAGGACATATAAATGGGCTTTGCTCCCATAACGGATAGATCGTTTACCGTTCCCGCAACTGCAAGTTTTCCTATATTCCCGCCTTTGAAAAAGATAGGATTTACGGTAAAGGAATCTGTGGTAAAAGCTATTTTTGAATCTACCTCAAGCAAAGCCGCATCTTCAAGTTTATTAAGATACTCGTTGGATAGGTGTCTCAAAAAAACTTCTTTTATAAGCCTCCATGTATCTTCCCCACCACCACCATGTGAGAGAAGAACCCTCTTCATATTATACCTCCTCCTAATGAGTTGTACATACGGAACAAGCATCAAAGCTTCTCAAAACCATCTCCGCATGTATGGGATTTTTCAAGCCGATCATAGCTCTTTCGGCTACACCTAAATATCTTTCACACCTGGGTCCTAAGTTCCACACCGACGGGGTTATAATGTCATACTTGATCACAGTACCTTTTTCTATACGCACGTTATGTATGAGGGTACCTCTTGCCGCTTCAACTATACCTATGCCTTCACCTGTAACCTTTTCCGGTTTTTGATGGAGGGTGTAGTAAGATGGTTCTTTTATAAGGGCGTATAGGTAAAGAAGTTTCTCCCTTGTGGCATCTATAAGTTCCCAGATCTCAAGAAGACGGGAAAGTACTCTAACCATATAACTATCTCTGTAGATTTTGTAAAGCCTCTTGATGAAGGGATTACCTGAAAGAAATTGCCGAGATAATGGTCCTGTTTCATAAGGTAGTCCATTGTAACGTACCACTTTTGCACCTGAGTATGGAGAAATATCAGTCTCTTTTATCTTTGATATGTTCAAGGAACATAACTTCTTTTCTCCTGTGAAGTGACCTGGACTTATACAAGGAAATACTTCACCCCCTGTTAAGAATCTTCCGTAAGATAAACCTATCTTGTCAAGCCCATACTTGGCGCAAAGTTCTGCAAAGAGTTTCACATCACCTTTTAGTTCTTCCCAATAGCCAAACTTTTTAGAGGATTGAAAACTCTCCATACTCATACCAACTGTTTCTTCAAGAAAGAAATCCGTAACTTTATCAAGTATAGATAAAGCCTTTGAAAGATCAGCGTTCGTAAAATTTGATGTGATGCCTCCGGGAACAGCGTAAGAAGAGTGCGGCCATTGACCGCCGAATATGGCTATTATCTTGACAGCTTCCGACGCGATACTTATGGCGCTTTTCCACTTTTTACCCCTAAAAGGTTCAAATTCTTCAAGTTTCTCACCGAGTCTTATAAAGTCCGGCATCACGAAGAGGTAAAACCACTTTATGTGATTTTGTACCATCTCTATCATCAGCGTTATGTCCCTCACGAGTTTTGCTTTCTGGGATAGTTTTACCTGTCCTATAGCATCTTCAAGAGCTTTTACACACGCCATTAAATGAGCATGCCCACATATACCGCATACCCTGGGTGTTATCGCAAGTGCGTCCATAAAGGGTCTTCCCTCAAGTACCCTTTCAATACCCCTTGAGCTTGCTACTCTTACCTTGGCATCATAAATATGTCCATCCTTCCAAATAAGCTCAAGCTCAGCTGTACCTTCTACTCTTGCAAGCAGTCTTTTCTCAACCTTCAATTTTTAACCTCTCTGGTGCAAAAACTTTTGCAATACCTGAGAGCATTATGTAGCCTCTCTTTGATACACCTATGGGCAACTCTGCTGGTAAACCTGCAAATTGCTTAGTTTCAAAAAGTCCCACTCTGGGAAAATCAAACTCAGTACAACCAAAACATGGTGTACCAGCTCTGGTTTTTGAGTTAACACCATTCCAGAGTATTATGTTGCACGAAGAATATGTCATCGGACCCCTACATCCGTAGTTATAAAATAAACAGCCCTTTTTAGAACCTAAGCTTTCCGGTTCTATCTTCCACTCAAAATACTCATTTCGTGTGCATCCCCAATGTGTCAAACTCGAGTAAAACTCTTTTGGTCTTCCGTAGTTGTCAAGCTCAGGTTTTATACCCTTAGACAAGCTCCTTATGACCCCAACTATCCATTCGGGATGAGCTGGACAGCCCGATACATTTATGACTGGAAGCCCGCCCTTTGAGATAAAGTCCTTTCCCAAAAGCCCTCCCGCTTCTTTAAACCTGTATTGAAGCCCAAAGACCCTATAATCTTTTAAAGCGGGTATGTTACCATAGGAGGCACAGCTACCAACAGCCATAACGTAATCCGCGATGTAGCAAAGTTCTCTTATCTTTTTGTCATCTCCCCTTACAGCACCCTCAATTACAAGGAGGTTCACCTTCATAGCCCCTTTTAACACCTCACTTAAGATCTCCTCCTCATCTCCTACAGATAGGGAGGGATGAAACAGAAAGTTTACTTCCTTGAGGAGAGAGTCAAAGGTTTCACAGTTTAAAAGGGAATGAGTGTTACCGCAACATGAAAGTCTCTGTAGCCAAAGTACGTTCATTTCGCAACCCTTTTGTAGATCCTCAATTTAAACTTCAGGTAGTCTATCCAATTCTCTATACCTTCCCCAGTCTTTGCGGACAGTGTTATAAAATCCATGTTAGGCTTTAGTTTCCTTGCCGAGCTTACTGCCTTATCCACGGAAAAATCCACATAAGGTAAAAGGTCTATCTTCGTTATTAACATGAGATCAGCGCATCTGAACATTACCGGATACTTCTCTGGCTTGTCTTCCCCTTCAGTCACTGATAGGAGAACTACGTTAAGGTGCGCTCCTACATCGTAAGATGCAGGACACACGAGATTTCCTACATTTTCTATAAAAACCACATCAAGCTCTTCCAAAGGTAGGTGATGAATACCTTCGTGAACCATAAAGGCATCAAGATGGCAAGCATTTCCCGTGGTTATCTGGTAAGCTGGTGCGCCTTTCGCCTTTATCCTTTGAGCGTCTCTATTAGTTTCAAGATCTCCTTCTATGACTCCTATCCTAAGCTCATCGCTTACAAACTCTATAGTTTTTTCAAGGAGACTTGTTTTTCCAGCTCCGGGCGAGCTCATCAAGTTTATACAGTAAACACCGTACTCTTGGAAATGCTCCCTGTTTTCCTGAGCTTGCTTGTCATTGGCATCAAGTATTTTGGTAAACACCTCAATAGTCTTTTTATCCTCCGAATGCTGAACGTGCTGGTGATTTACCGAACAACCACACTCTCTGCACATGGTAATCCTCCGAATAGTTATTCATTCTTTAAATATACACCGTAAAAGTAGAAGGACAAGATATAATATTCTCATGCATGTGCTGGTTCGTGTGTTTCTAAAAGAGAGCGAGGAGTTTGAAAGTGAACCTCTTTATTCTAGGATCTTAAAAGTATTGCAAGATAAAGGTGTAGGTGGAGCAACTGTATTAAAAGGCATTTTAGGATATGGAACTACCGGACATTATCATTATGAAGGTATTGAGGTTATGTCTTACGATCTTCCTGTAGTAATAGAGTTTGTTGATGAGGAGGAGAAAGTGGAAGGGATTTTGGAAGAAGTGAGCAAGTATTTGAAAAGTGGACTCATAAGCCTGGAGAAGGCTCAGATATGGGTTTGGCAATAGCTATAGCTTTGGGAGGTGCTTTAGGCTCAATTTTTAGATACTATCTTTCCAAATTTTTACAGGATAAAGTGGGTATAGATTTCCCCTTTGGAACACTCGTGGTAAATCTCATTGCGTGCTTTTTGATAGGTTTTTTCTTCTCTTATTTTGTTGAAAAACTTGCAGTATCACCCGCTATCAGAGCCTTCCTGATAACAGGTTTTCTTGGAGGCTTTTCTACGTTTTCCACTTTTTCTTACGAGAGTTACAATCTCTTCATGAACGGTGAGGTTTTTAAAGGTATGTTTTACATTTTCTTGAGTGTTTTTGTGGGTATTTTTGTAACGCTTTTGGGTTATAATACAGGAAGAGTACTATGAAGTGCGAAGAAGCGCTTTTAGTTCGTATCTTTTTTGGTGAAAATGACAAGTACGAGGGGAAACCACTTTATAAATACATAACTGAATTTTGCAAAAGTAAAAATATAGCAGGTGTTACTGTCTTTAGAGGCATATTAGGTTACGGAAAGTCATCAGTAATACACAAAGCTGGTCTTTTCAAGTTATCTTCTGACCTTCCAATAGTTGTTGAGATAATAGATTGTGAAGAGAACATAAAGGCTGTACTTCCGGAAATTGCAAAGTTTATAAGCGGTGGACTTATAACCTTAGAAAAGGTTAAGATACTTAGAGCTCCTTAACCTATGTTATTCTAAAAATATGAGGAATACTGATCTTTTTGAAATGGCAAAAAGATACATGCCCGGGGGCGTAAGCTCTCCGGTAAGAGCCTTTAAGGCTGTAGGTGGGAATCCCATAGTTGTGGAAAAGGCTAAGGGTTCAAAAATATGGGATGTGGAAGGTAAAGAGTACATAGACTTTCTTTGCTCATGGGGTCCACTCATATTGGGACATTCTCACCCTTTAGTAGTTGAAGCCATATTCCAACAGGCACAGAAAGGGCTTTCTTATGGACTTACTAACGTGCATGAAATCACTCTTTCCCAAATGGTTTGTCAACTTGTGCCTTCCATTGAAAAGGTGAGGTTCGTATCTTCAGGTACCGAAGCTACCATGTCAGCTATAAGGTTAGCCAGAGCTTACACCAAAAGAAAGTATGTAGTTAAGTTTGACGGTTGTTATCATGGACATTACGACAGTCTTTTGGTGAGCGGTGGTTCGGGAGTTGCTACCTTTGGAGTTCCTGGCACCGCAGGTGTTCCGGAAGAATTAGCTAAACTGACATTGGTGCTTCCATACAATGACCATTTGGCTGTTAAAGAAGCATTTAATAAATATGGGGAGGATATAGCTTGTGTAATAGTTGAGCCTGTTGCGGGAAATATGGGAGTTGTAGTTCCTGATTTTGAGTTTCTTAAGGTACTTCGCAAAGAAACAGAAAAGTACGGAGCCTTGCTCATATTTGATGAAGTCATAACAGGCTTTAGAGTTTCATTGGGTGGCGCTCAGGAACTTTTCGGTATAAATCCAGATATTACGTGTCTTGGGAAAATACTTGGTGGAGGGATGCCCTTAGGTGCTTATGGAGGTAGAGAGGAGATAATGGACTTGGTATCACCGCAAGGTTTTGTCTATCAGGCAGGCACACTTTCCGGAAACCCTCTCTCTATGGTGGCTGGTATAAAGACCATTGAAATGCTAACAAAGGAAAAACCTTACAGTTACTTGGAACTTCTTACCAAGAAACTGGTCGATGGCATATCCGAACTTTTAAAAGAGAAAGGTATTCCGCATAGGATAAATTGGATAGCTTCCATGTTTACTTTATTTTTTACAAGAGGTGATGTGAGAGACTTTAAAAGTGCTAAAGCTTCTGACGTAGATATGTTTGGAAAGTTTTTCAGAGCATTGCTTGGTCAAGGAATCCTTATACCACCTTCCCAGTTTGAAGCGTGGTTTTTAAGTCTTGCTCACACTCAAGAGGATATAGATATAGCACTTGAAAAGATAAAAAAAGCTTTGGGATCACTGTAAAAGATCTTTATAAACGTAGTAATTGTATAGTACACGCTTTACATATTCCCTTGTTTCTTTAAAAGGTATAGTTTCAATAAAGAGATAAGGATCATCGTAAGACTTCCAAGACCTTACTTTGTTTTCTCCAGCGTTGTAGCTCGCAAGAACCTTAACAAGATCACCGCTCCATATCTCGTAAAGATACTTTAGATAAGCGGTTCCTAAAAACACGTTAATTTTCGGATCTAATACATTTTGAAGCTCCATACCCAACTTATTAGCCATCCACCTTGCGGTGCTATCCATGAGTTGCATCAGACCCTTAGCTCCTGATATGGATACAGCGAAGGGATCAAAAAGACTCTCTTGCCTCATAACAGCCCACACAAGCTGAGAACTAACTCCGTACCTTTCAGATGCTTCGTAAACATACTCTCTGTAAGGTAATGGGAATGCCACGGAATTGTATACATCTGACCTACTTCCGTATTTTCTCAATGCAAGCCTTATAGCAAGAAAGGGATCAAATCTGGATATAGCTATAATATCCGTAGGCGAAAGAAGATCTATCCTTTTGAAAGCTTCAAGTCTTGAGTAGTAGTAAAAACCAGCATCCCTTATAGCTTTTATAACGTTAGCCTGTAGAGGGATACCGCCATCTGAAAAGACACGTCTGAGTACCCTGTGAGCTATAGATTCACCTACTTTAAGTTTTGCAACAGCTGAGTAAAACCCGTCGCCTTTTGTAGCTTCCACCAAATACCTCAAACCCGCATCCTCCCTCCCTTCCATAACATAAGACCTATAAACCCAAAAGCATGACTGAGAGATCTCGCTTTCATTACTCGCAAAGTAGTAAGCTCTTATGAAGTTGTGTATAGAATCTTCGTAATCTCCCACTATAAAACTCACAAGACCTAAATTGAAAAATTTTTTATAGCTGTCAGTCATAAGAGATATGTATTCTTTGGCTTTTTGGTAATCTCCTTTGTAAAGGTAGTGTCTTCCTACGAGAAAGAGTACACTGTTCCTTATAGGATCGCTTCTTAGCTTCAAGATAGTTTCCCTAATTTTGTCCTCTTTATCTTCTTTTATATATATACCTACGAGTGGAAGCTTTCCCCTTTCATCATCGCATGATTGAAAGGTTTCTTCAGCCCTTTCCTTATCACCAGCATGCATGTATGCCAATCCCACATAATAACAGGCTTTTTTTTCTCTTACTCCTGAAAGTACCCTCAATGCATCGTAATAGTATCTGTGTCTTATCAGCTTTTGAGCAACTCCTATAGCCTCATCATCATCCAGATCAACACTTCCTATGAAATCCCTAAAAAGAGTTGGATCCAAAAGAAGAGCTTTCTTCTTGTCAAGGTCAAGATCTTTCCAAAGTTCCGCATACTTGCTGAGAAGATCTGGTTTTAATCTACTCAAGTTTATGCTCTCCAAATAACTCCTCGCACTCTTGAGATCCCCTCTGGCGTATGCATCTTCCGAAAGCATGAGCTTTAGATCCTCCAAAAAGACAGCATCAGGATAGCTTTTTAAGATATCTCTTCCTATCTTTTCGTCCCTACTTTTGAGATATTCGGAAAGGAGCTTATACTCTTGTGGTAGAATATCCTGAGAGATGGATAGCCTCGGAGAAAAGGCGAATAAAAAGATCAGAAAGAAAAATACTTTCTCATGAACTCTCCCCATTGTCCACCTTCAATACCCTTACCTTACCGCTGGCTATATCTTCAATAGCTTGGAAGGTTTTTTTCACGAGATCCCCTTTTGTTTTGTCCTTTACGAATATATCTTCACCGTATTGCATAAGTTGTTCTACCCTTTTAGCTGCAGCATGCACAAGCTCATACCTTGAAGATACGAGCTTTAATGCCATCTCCACGTTAGGTCTCCTACTCATGAAAAACCTCCTCTGTTAAATTATTACTTTACTTCCAAAACTTGAGGTATCAGTAACCCGTAACCCATTTGCTGCCAATGAATTAACTCCGTGAGAGCAGAAGGTACAAGCGTTACGAAAGGATAAAAATCCTTCTCCGAGTATCCGTAAAACTGCCTTGCCGCCATGGAGCAAACTGTGAACTTCACGCCGTAAAAACTTAGACTCTCTATCCTCTCTACTATGCTTTCGTACTTCTTTCTATTCTCTTTGGCGAATACAGGAAGCTCCCTACCGTGAGATACAACAACTATATCTATATCCTCAGGAGAATAGTTGTAAGGTGGGTTGGAAAGTACGTACACCAAGTTAGATACCCAACCCAAAGCCGGACCTATCTTTTCAGGATTATCAAAGTAAAATTCTACCACAGCCTTAAATGGTTTAGTGTACTGTGTCTGTATAAATTTGGCACCCTCAGCCCCAAAGGATACGCAAAGGATCAGCAAAAGGGTGAAGATAACTCTTGCGTACATACTTTATAATTATAATTCCAAAGTTGCCATGCTGGAAATAGAAGCTCATGAGCTTTACAATCTTGAAGATAAGGTACTTGTAGACGTAAGAAGTCCTTCTGAGTATAACGAGTTTCACATACCTGGTGCCATAAACTTACCCATCTTTGAAGATGAGGAAAAGAAGATCATAGGCTTCATATACAGAACTCAAGGCACACAAAAAGCTAAGGATTTTGGATATTCAATAGCTCAAAGTAAACTCGCAAGGATCTTTGATAGTTTCAGAAAACTAAAAGACAACCATCGGTATGTGATAGTTTATTGCTGGAGGGGAGGTATGAGAAGTCAGGAACTTTGTAAAGCTTTATCTTCAGCGGGTATACAGGTTATAAGACTAAAGGGTGGATACAGAGCTTACAGGCAGTTTATACTGCAAGATATCCAAAACAGGCTACGGGGTGTAAACTTCCTCGTTCTTACTGGAAAAACTGGTGTAGGGAAAAGCAAGATCCTGAGATTACTGAAGATGGAGGGCTTACCTGTAATTGATCTTGAAGATCTCGCCCAGGATAGAGGTTCTGTATTCGGTAAGGTAGGCAAGAAGACAAAAGTTTCCCAAAAGATGTTTGATGCTCTATTGTACGAGAGTTTGAGAGGTATAAACTGTGATTATGCTTTTATTGAGGACGAAAGCAGATGTGTAGGGAACATACATCTGCCAGATGTTCTATGGAGCAAAAAAGAGGAAGGTGTATTCATAGAGCTGGAAAACAGCATGGAAAACAGAGTTAAAAATATACTTGAGGAATATACAAAAGTGGAAGGGTGGGAGGAAGAAGTGAGGCAATCCCTTGAAAGGATAAAAAAGTATTTGGGTGAAAGTGACTATACCGAGGCGTTAAATATGCTAAAAAACAAAAAGTATGAAACTCTCGTAAAATTCCTCATAGAGACCCACTACGACAGAAGGTATAGGGTGAGCAAGAAACCTATTTATACGATTAATTGTAGCGATATACAAAGGTGCAAGGCGGAACTTATAAAAATTTTTGATACATACTCTAAAATTTGTCCCTCAAGCTTTCCAAGATAATATCCTTTATTTCATCCTCATTTTGGTCTCGCAGTATCCTTTTAGCAAAAAGGAATCTCTTTTCCCAATAAGGTTCATCTATTTTGCTTATGATGATACCTTGAGTAGTGGAGGCATGTATCATTTTCCCATCACCTAAATATATGCCTACATGCGAGGGATAACTTGCGTAGGTTGCAAAAAAGAGTAAATCCCCAGGTTTTAAGTCCTGCTTTTTTACAGGGATACCGTAATTTGCCTGTTCTCTTGCCGATCTGGGAAGATTTATACCGTTTATTAGAAAAACCTTCTGTACGAAAGCCGAGCAGTCCATTGCTTGAGAGCTTTCCGAACCGAATTTGTATCTTCTATCTATGAGTGATAGTGCGGTAATAACCACTTCGTCCTCTTTTGAACTTTCTGGAAAGGCAAAAGACATATACACAGAGGATAACATCCACACTATTAGAGTTATAACACCCACCATCTTAAACTCCCCCACATAAAATGTTACTATTTAAAAAATTATATGTCAATAAATAAACTAAACTATCCTACTTGCTTAGAAAGAAAACTCTCAATAGCCATTGACATAGATGAGGATTCGCCTTATCTTTTGCCAATAACTTTAAAGTAGTGGAGGTTGTAAGATGCTACCTGCAGACCTTATAGACCTTATAAAGAGCTTAGGTGTATTTCCTGTGGTGCTTGGAACAGCTGACACAGAGGGTAATGTACATCTGACCTTCATAACCTGGGTGTATCCTATCAATGAGAAGACTCTACGTATTGCTCTCAGCTCCGGATCTAAAAGTGCAAAGAACCTACAAGAGAGAGGCAAAGCATGCGTTATGCTTTTCTCACCCAACAAAGCTCTCACATGCTATGGCAACGTACGGATGGTTCTTGAAAGGATAGAGGATGTAAAATTCCCCGTGTCCGTGTTTGAACTTCATATAGATAAAGTTGAGGACAATCTCTTTCCCGGTGGTACCGTAACGGGTATAATACCCTTTGCGCACACAGGTAATGTGGAAAAAATGGTCGAGCTTGACAGTACGGTTATAGAGGCTATGAGGCGAGCATGAAAAAAGTAGTTGAAGTTGAAAGTCTCTATCTTAGTATAGGTGATAGACAGATACTCAAGAACATAGATTTTGAAGTTTTTGAGGGGGAGATATTCACCATAATAGGTGGGAGCGGGAGCGGGAAAACATCTATAACCAAATGTATAGTAGGTCTGTGGAAACCCACCAGTGGTAGAGTGGTGGTGTTCGGGAAGGATATAAACACACTCAATATCACGGAGCTTGATATTTTAAGGAAGAATATAGGATACGTATTTCAGGGTGCGGCACTCTTTGATAGTCTGAAGGTTTGGGAAAACGTGGGTTTTTATTATCTGGAACGTACTAATATGAGCGAGAAAGAAGTAAAGGATCTTGCTCTTGAAAAACTAAAGCTGGTTGGTCTCAATGAAGATGTTCTTGACCTCTATCCTTCTGAGCTTTCGGGAGGTATGAAAAAGAGAGTAGGTATAGCCAGAGCTATAGCAACTGACCCAAGACTCGTCATATACGATGAGCCTACATCGGGCCTTGATCCTATAACCAGTAGAATGATAGATGAACTTATACTTTCTCTGAGGGAAAGAACCGGCACTACTTCCATAGTTGTATCTCACGATCTGGTCTCCGCCTTTGGTATATCTGACAGACTTATGGTTTTAAAAGATGGTGAGATGGCGCAGATAGGAACTCCTCAAGATATACTATCATCAAATGTGCCTTTTGTAAGAGAGTTTCTAAAGAAAGGTTTGGGAGACCTTTCTAAGGTGAAAACTGCAGCCTTTTAAACTGGTTTTCCATAACGAGGAAAAAAGCTGATGGGAGCATGGACACATCTCTAATCTTTAAACCTGTTTTTTCAAAATATTCCTCCACAAAGTTCTTGATTTCACCCACACCTATACCAACTATAGGAAATTTACCCTTTAACTGCCTTATCAGATCTTTTAGGGGTTCACCTCTCAGACCCTTTGTAGGTTCGCCATCTGAAAAGATGATCATAACACCGCGAATGGAGTTCTTCTTGCAGAATATTTCAAGATCCTCGCCTGACACAAGCAGGGCTTTTTCTATGTTTGTCCCACCGCCGAGAAGATCTTCAAGCCTCACTATCTTTGCGCGTGAAGCTATGTAATCTTCCTCAAAGGATTTTATACTAAACACTTTTTCGCTAAAAGTATCTATGGAAAAGGGCATTTTCATATCGTTTAGCACCTCGCTGAAAAGCAAAAGAGATTTTACCGCATTTTCTATTTTGTCTTCCTTTTTCATAGAAGAGGAAATATCTAAAAGCAGTTTAAAAGCAAGCTGTTTTTTTTCAGGTAGTAGCCTCCTTTGATATATGAGTCCTCTTTTCGTTGGTATTTCCATGTGTATCCTTCTGTAATCTATGCGTCTTCCGTGCGGATATCCCCAAATCCACCCTTCTTCACTCTCAGGAAGAAGTCTTTGGAATCTTTTCTTCATGGATTCCACAAAAGGCATTACGCTTCTCATAATGGTGTGATACCTTCTGAATTCCTCTTGATTTAGTCCGAACTCTCTCCTGTATCTTCTATCTTTTTCAGACTCCTCTTTAAAATCACCTTTAATCGAACCTGAACCTTCCGAAGCATTTTCTTCCCACCCTTTGAGTATGAAGGACAAAAATCCTCTGTGTTCCATTTCTATTTGTAATGTTTTTGGAAGAAAGTGGGAGAGAAACTCCATATCTTTTTCGAGTAGGCTCATGTAAGACATCTGCTTAATATAGTCTCTCATCCAGTCTGGAAAACTCTTCAGCTTTTTGAGTATCTCGCGCCTTATTTCTTGAGGGATCTCCCCGGATATACGGAAGCTCTTAATCAATTCCTGTTCCTCTTTGGGTAGTTTTTTGAGTATGTCTGTCATTATCCTACCTTTATGCCCTTCTTTCCTCTTTCCAGACGCCTCTTCAATGAGCATATCTATATAATTGAGTTCTGATGACTCTTCTATACATACCCTGTACTTACCAAATACATCCTCCATAAGAAGGGAATAAGCTTGCTGACTATCTGCGGCTAAGTAATCTTTAAGAAAGCTCTCAAGGGATAAAACGAGCCTGCGAACAGTTGGGTGCACCTCCTCAGGATTTGAAAGCCATAGCTTCAAAAACCCTAAAGCGAACTCGTGATAAGGGTAAATATCCCTTAAGCTTGCGAGTATCTCTTCGTATCTGCGCTTTAAAATATACCTGCTGTCAGGGTGGTCCTTAAGGATACGTTCATCAGCTTTAATAGACTCAAGCACAGCATAAAGCACAACGAAGGCAGTTGGTTGGTAACCGAATCTGAAAAACTCCCTCTGCCCAGCCCTCCATATGGGAAGGTCAGCGTTTAGAAGGTAGCTTATCTCGTGTCTTACTGAATTCACTATGTATTCCTCACTCTTTCTTAAAAGATCCGGTATGCTAAAGACCACACCTAAGGGTTTTTTGACGTGCGATGGTATGTCCTGCAGTTCCCCCCTTGCCCACATTTCCAATAAAGGTAGAAACTTGGGATCGTAACCTGCACCCCACCCTTCGTAACTTGCTTGAACTATGAGATCAAACTCTCCTTCTAATAGGCTACCAATAGCCTTCCATCTTTCCTTCATCCATTATAAAGTTAGTTTAATCTAAAATAAAGTCAGGTGGTAATATGGAAGGCAGGGATCTATCCATTAAGAGGCTGAGGAATAACGCCTTACTCGTTTATATACTTTATATGGCTGGACTGTTCATCGGGTTTATTCCGATCGTAGCAGGTGTTATAGTAGCATACATCAAGAGGGAAGATGCTAAAGGTACTTACATTGAGTCCCACTTTAACTATCAGATAAAAACTTTTTGGATCACCTTAATAGTAGGCATTCTTGGAATATTAACTATACCTGTCTTTATAGGTTTTGTAGTACTTTCTGCTATGTTCATTTATTATATGTACCGTGTTATAAAAGGGATAGTATACTTAAATGATGAGAAGCCTCTTTAACAAAAAACAGCAAGAAGCTCCATCTTCTATAAGATGGAGTAGGTCACTCTCCCGAAGGACAGGTGATAAAATCTTTTTATGCTGAGCTTTAGTTTGGAAGATGTAAAGGAACTTTCAAAGAACTACAGTGTTATACCATTATTTACCGAGGTTCTTGCTGATACGGAAACCCCACTCTCTCTTTTCCTCAAGTTAAGAAAGGAAGGACAGTACAACATCCTTCTGGAAAGTGCTGAGGGAGGTACAAAATGGGGGAGATACTCTTTTATAATAAGGTCATCCTCTTTTACCTTCAAATACAGAAAGGGGTACGGTGAGATATTTAAAAGGGGTAAGGTATGGTGTTTTGAGAGTAAGGATCCTCTCAATATACTCAGAACACTTACGAAAAGTTTCACTCCTTATAGGGATAATAGGTTACCACGCTTTTGGGGAGGGTTTGTAGGATACATAAGTTATGACATAGTAAAATACTACGAACCTGTAAAGGACGAAAAACCCGATACCATCGGGATTTATGACATATTTATGGTACTTACCGATCTTGTGATAATACATGATAACCTTACGGGTAAGATAAAGATCCTTTCTCCTTTGTTTACAGACACGGATATTGAGAAAGAATATGAGAAGGCAAAGGCGAGCATACAATCCGTAAAGGAGGATATATTTAGAAAGTACGTTTTTCCGGTAAACTACAGGGACAAGGAGCCTGATCTGTCTCAGTGGCATTGCAACATGAGTAAGGAAGAGTTTAAAGAGGTTGTAATTAAAGCAAAAGAATACATAGCTTCAGGTGATGTTATTCAAGTTGTACCATCCGTGAGATTTAGTAAGGCGTTTAGGGGAAAACCTGAAGACATATATAGGGTGCTTAGATTTTTGAATCCCTCACCTTACATGTACTATCTGGATTTAGGTCATATAAAAGTTATAGGATCTTCACCTGAGGTGCTTGTAAGACTTGAGGAAGGGAAAATACAGACGAGACCTATAGCAGGAACGAGAAGGAGAGGGCAGACGGAAGAAGAAGATAGAGCATTGGAAGAGGATCTTTTGAGAGACGAAAAGGAGCGTGCGGAACACCTAATGCTCGTTGATCTTGCAAGAAACGATATAGGAAGAGTATCCAAACCGGGAAGCGTAAAGGTAAAAGACTTTATGAGGGTGGAAAGATACTCTCACGTGATGCATATAGTAAGCGATGTTATAGGTGAACTGCAGGATGGTTTGGATGCTGTAGATGTTATCAAGGCTACCTTTCCTGCTGGAACAGTATCTGGCGCTCCAAAAGTCAGAGCCATGCAGATCATAGAAGAACTGGAGCCAGAGAGGAGAGGTGTGTACGCAGGTTCTGTAGGCTACATATCCTTCCAAGGCAATATGGATATGGCGATAGCAATAAGAACGGCTGTATTGAGAGGAGAAGAAGTTTTCATTCAAGCTGGTGCAGGTATAGTGGCAGATTCTCAGCCAGAAAAGGAATGGTGGGAAAGTGTAAATAAGGCAAAGGCTCTTATGAAAGCTGTCAGTATAGCGGAAGATCAGGAAACATAAAGAGACAGCGGTTTTATACCATAGTTTTTCATGATCTCATGCTTTATCATGAGTTTAAAAAGCTCTTCGTTCTCTCTAAATTGGGAGTATTTTCTAAGAATTTTATTTTTTTTCTCTTTTGGCATAGCTTCCCAGAGCCTTTTTACCAATACATTTTCAATAGATATTAATATATTCTCAGCCTGTGCTTCATCCTTTGGTTCTATTTTGGGAAGATTTGCATCCTTTAAGAGATGTTTAACACTTTCCAACTTTTCCTTGTATATTTTAAGCCAATTCATTTTTACTTGCCTTCCTCTTTTGAGTGCGTATCTTTCGTACGCTCTTTTTACATATTCAAAAGAGAAAAACAGCGGCGTTTTTGACCTTTTTTCTGGAGAGATACTCAGATAAAACTCTTCTATGCCTTCTTTTACAACCTCCAGGGGATATTCCGCATCTTCCAGAAACTTCAAAAACCATATCTCCCTCGGTGATAAAAAGAAAACCTCCTTCAGAGAAAGAATGCTGTCTTTGAGTTCTCTGTAATAGCTCATCCTTTTATGTTCTCCACAAGTTTGAGAAGATCTCTATGATTCAAAAGCGTTCTAAAGCCTTCTCCACTAAAGTGAGTTCTTGTACCATCTGTGAGGAAAATTATCTTTTTCAGTGTAGGTAGGTTGCTTACTTTTAACCTTTCTCCTATTGCAGAAAGTGTGTAAAAGCCCACAGTTTGTTTCTTTGCCTCCTCCTTTATTCTTTTGAGGAGTTTTAGACTATTTTGACTTAGGATGATCCTATCTTTCAGCTCCCATACTTTATCTACGAGCTTTTCATCCCAGAGCTTACCGATCCACAAAGGTCCAGCATAGAGCATTTTATTTGTGCAAATTGGACAGAACTCTTTCATACTTTCCAAGCGCGCAACTTCCCTATACAGACAGTTTGAACAGTATGTGATGTATCCAAGATTTTTCAATACTTCATCAGCTCTCCTTGCACCTAACTCCTTTTTGAAGAAGACTTTAAAGTGATGCTTGTGAGAGTAACAAAATATAGGTATAATGGCAAAATCCATTTTAGCTCCTTCTTCTACAACCTTTTTTATGAGTATCCTTATACCTACTTCGTGGTAAAATTCAGCTTCAAGCAACGGTTTTGAACCGTATCTTCTTATACACGTCAAAGGATAAGTTCCAGAAAGCACCGCGGTGTCTGTCGCGGAAACACCTAAAAGACCGGATCTCTTCACGGGGAGAATCCCACTCTCTAAGAATGTTACAGGCGATCCAAAAGGATCTATATCCACATAGTCACATCCCTTCAGCTTTCTCAAAAGCAAAGAGGCATCTTCCGAATAGAATTCTATTTTAGAACCATCAGCACCATTTATCTCTATAAGTCTTTTAAATTCCTCCAAAGCTTTTAGGTTTATATCGTTGTATATGACTTTGGATGCCCCTGCCTCAAGGAGAAACCTAAGACTCCTCACACCGCTTGCGCCCATTGGATCACATACAACAGCACCTTCACCGACAAAAGCTAAAACGATCAAAAGACTCATATCCCTGTTTACAACCATATCAGGGTTGTAAAAGACAGGCATACGCGAGGATATAACCTGAGGTAGCTTTATATCAAGAAAGACTTTTCCCTCTCTTATCATGCTATTTTGTAGCTTTTTACTGTATCTACAAGGAGTTTAACCTTTTGAAAATCCATATCAGGCATAAGCCCATGTCCGAGGTTAAAGATATACTTCGTCTTTCTCGGGATACACCTGAGAAGTTCAAGTACCTTCCTCTGTATTGTGTCTTCATCGGTGTATAACACGCTCGGATCAAGATTTCCTTGAAAAGCTTTTTTAATGTCCTTCATAGCACCGACCATATCAACAGTCCAGTCAACAGAGATAGCATCTACGGGAAGATCCTCCAAGACGTGCAGAAAAGAACCAGAACCTCTGTAAAAATAAATGAGTGGTACATCAAACTGTTTTTTTATTCCCTCAAAAAGTTTCCTTAGGTACGTTTCCGCATAATCTTTGTAGTCCTCATAAGGAAGGTACATAGCCCAGCTGTCAAAAATCTGGATGATGTCCGCACCGGCGAGAACCTGCCCTTTAACATACTCAAGTAGGTTTTCCACAAGCAGATTCATCAAGGTGTGGTATCCTTCTCCTTTCCACATGTATAACTTGGTGTTCTTCACTTCTTTCCCTGATCCACCCTCTATCATGTATGAGAGTAAGGTAAAAGGCGCACCGCAGAACCCTATAATCGGGACCTCCTTTTGAGCAGATTTAACACCTTTTATTATCTCATTGACAAACTCCACGGAGTTATAAGATATCCTCTTGAGGCTTTTGATATTCCCATTCCAGAAAATTGTGGGACCTTCCCCATTCTTAAACTCAACAGAAACACCCATAGGCTCAAGGGGGACAAGTATATCCGAGAATATTATCAAAGCATCAACACCCAGAAGTTCAAGGGGGAGAAGACTTACCTTAATAGCCAGTTCTACATTTTTACAGAAGCTTAAAAAGTCTCTCTCCTTTTTCCTTAATTCCCTATATTCCTTCATATACCTTCCTGCTTGACGCATAAGCCACACAGGAAATCTCTCTAAGATTTCCCCTCTTAAACTTTTCAAAAGAGGACTGTCTTTCATAGAAAAAAATGATAACACAATGACTTCTTGAACTTGTCTGAAGAGTTAGCTATGCATAAAATATTCAGTATGAGAAAGTTAGTTCCTATATTTATCCTTTTGATGATAACACTTTTTTCCTGTAAAACGAGCAAAAGCCAAAGTTCCGCAGAGATAAAAGATATAACACCTAAGGGTGAACACAATCTCCTAATAGTGGAGAGTGAGAGCTGTATTTATTGCAAGCAGTTGGATAAAGACATGCGCAGTGATGAAAGGTTAAAGAAGGCTCTTGCGGGTATAGATGTATACAAGCTACTTTATGAAAGTAACGCAAAGGTCAGATACAAGTTCGGTAAGGAAGAGGGTGTAAGTGAAGAAAATCAGATTGCAAAGATGTTGGGTGTAAATTCTTTCCCTTACCTTCTCTTTTACGACAGAAAGGGTGACATAGTCCTCAGCATCCCCGGTTATTTAGAACCTGAAACTTTTGCGTGCGTTTTGGACTACGTTAAGGATAACGAATATACAAGGAAAAAGCTTCAGGAATATCTGAAAGAGAGGAAATGCGCCTGAAGCTTTTCATTTTTGATCTTGACGGAACACTTATAGACTCTCACTTAGATATAGGCATGTGTGTAAACAGCGTACTTCGTGATCTGGGAAAAGATGAGGTGTGTCCTGAAGATATAAAGAAATTGATCGGAGGTGGAGCGAGAAAGCTTATAGAGAAGCTTTTTCCAGACAATGAGGTGGAAATTGCTCTGAAGCTTTTTAGGAAATATTACAGGGAGAACCCGGTAGTTTACACGAGGTCTTACGAAGGTATCAAAGAGGTTTTGACGTACCTTAAGGCAGAAGGAAATTACCTTGCTGTTGTAACCAACAAGATGGAAGATCTTTCTGTTGAAATACTTAGAAGACTAAATCTTTCCCAGTACTTTGACATTATAGTAGGCGGAGACACTTTTCCAGAAAAAAAACCTTCCCCATTGCCTGTAAGAAAAGTGTTGGACTCTTTGAATGTGGACAATGAGCATGCCATAATGATAGGTGATACGGATGCCGATGTGCGTGCAGGTAAAGATGCAGGTGTCTGGACAGCACTTGCAACATGGGGTTATGTAAGATTGGATGGTGTAAAACCCGACTTTATTCTTTCAAAACCAGCGGATATCATAAATCTAACCGAAAAAGTTTAACCCTTGACCTTTCTCCTTTTATCAGTTTTACACGGTTTTTGGGTATGCCAAAGTGTTCGGAAAGAAGCTCAGCTATCCTTTCGTTAGCTCTCCCCTCTTGCGGAGGCTCTTTAGTCGCAACTTCATACAAACTGTCAGCAATTACCTTCACATACTCCTTTTTTGCTTTAGGTTTTGCTCTCACCTCAATTATCATTCCTCTGATATCTCTCTGGATACTTTATAAGTTATCGTGTAGAGTACCACAAAACCATCTATACCATGTTCTCTCGCGTGAGTAACCTTCACATCTTTAACGGTTCCCCCTTCTTGTTCTATACCTGAAATAACCTCGTTGAGTCTCTGTGTTATCTCTTTGGTAGTTCCTTCAAGGTCTATAACCAAACACCTGAGCTTTTCCATACCACCATTATAGAGATTGTTAGGGTCTTATTTTATGATCTTTATCATAACGATAAAACGTAATCTCTACAGTCAGTTTTATAATTTTCCTATGATCGTGTATCTGTTTGATCTTGTATATGTTCTCACCCAGAAGGAAATAAAGGTCAGGTACAAAAATAGCGTATTTGGGTATTTTTGGTCTGTTATGCATCCCCTTGCCTTCGCTTTAATGTTTTACTTAGCCTTTAAAGTTTTTATGAAAGTTAGACTGGAGGACTATCCTCTCTTTTTAATAACGGGATTGTTCCCTTGGCAGTGGTTTTCTAACTCGGTAAGCTCTTCCCTTTTTGTGCTTATGGATAACGCTTCTCTTATAAAAAAGCTTAACTTTCCCAGAGAGCTTATACCTCTCTCGTCAGTTATAAATCACTCTTTGCACTTTCTCCTATCATTGCCGGTCATATTACTTTTTATGTATTTTTATGATAAAAGTCCGAGTCTTTGGTTTGTCTTATATTTGATATGCCTTTTTTTGCCACAATTTATGATTAACTACGGTGTATCCCTTGTGGTTTCTTCTCTGCATCTTTTTTTTCGTGATTTAGATAGGCTGGTGAGTATACTTCTTACCCTTTTGTTTTACTTGACACCCGTCATTTACAGTGAGGATATGATACCGCATAATTACAGATACATACTCTATCTCAATCCTATATCCGGACTCTTGATAAACTGGAGAAGATTATTCTTGGATGAGCCTCTTGACATTCACTTTATGTTGCTAAGCTATTTCTACGCTTTCGTTATATTTCTTTCAGGTTACGCACTTTTTAAGAAGCTGTCTTGGAAGTTCGCAGAGGTTTTGTAATGAACCAAACGGTCATCATTTTTGAAAGGGTAAGTAAGTCTTATCCTTTTTATTCTCACATGACCGCAGGATTAAAAAAGTTCTTACTGACTCTACCTTCATCCCTCAGGGAGCTGAGAAATCGTCACTTTGAAGCTCTCAGAGATGTATCCTTTGAGGTCTATAAAGGTGAAACATTTGGGATAATAGGTAAAAACGGTGCGGGTAAAAGTACCATACTGGGTTTGATAGCAGGTGTAATAAAGCCCACAAAGGGTAAAATTACAGTCAGGGGGAAAGTTTACCCACTTTTGGAGCTTGGTGCGGGATTCCACAAAGAGTTGACAGGTAGGGAAAATATAATCCTCAACGGTGTTCTTATGGGTATGACGAGAAAAGAAGTTATGAAAAAAATGGACAGCATAATAGAATTTTCGGAACTGGGTGAATTTATTGACCAACCCCTAAGGACTTATTCCTCAGGTATGGTAGCGAGACTTGCCTTTTCCGTAGTGGCGCATCTTGATCCTGACATACTCCTCATAGATGAGGTTCTGGCTGTGGGTGACGTAAATTTTCAGAAGAAATGCCTGAAAAAAATGAAAGAGTTTAAGGATAAGGGAGTTACTATGATCTTTGTCTCGCACTCTATTGAGGAAATAAGAAGCGTGTGTGACAGGGTAATGTGGATAGACAATCACACTATACGTGAGATGGGAAAAACGGAAGAAGTTTTGGAAAAGTATATTTGTGATAGCACTAAGGTCTTTACAGAAAGCTCACCCTAATCTAAAATGGTGGTATGAATTTTGCGGAACATTTACCTTTCCCTCTTTGGGAAGGTTTGTTGAGGCTTTCTCTCTCCTTTATTGCTGGATCTCTCATTGGGTTGGAGAGAGAAAAGAGAAGACAACCGGCAGGTTTTCGGACTCACTCTGTCCTTGCACTCGGCTCTGCTCTTATGAGCATACTTTCTCTGTATATACCTTACTCGTACGGTCAAGGGACAGGCGTTGATCCTTCAAGGATAGCTTCCCAAGTTATAACTGGTATAGGGTTTCTTGGCGCAGGCGCTATCATAAGGATAGGTGTTTCCATAAAAGGTCTTACCACAGCGGCAAGCCTTTGGACAACAGCCGGTATAGGTCTTTCCATAGGTGCGGGTATGTATCTTTTATCTGTGTTTGCGTTCCTACTTTTACTTCTTACCCTTTCCATAATGAGCAAGATAGAGAGGGAATTTATCAACACAGGTAACAGGTATGTAATAGATATAACTATTGATTATGTGGAAGATCCTATATCTTACTTGAGGGATCTTATAGGTAACTTTAGATTACGGAAGATATCAAAAATAAATGGTGGATTTCAGATAAGCGTAGAAAGTGAGCTTACGCAAGAGATGAAATACATACTTCTAAATAAACTCCTAAAAGAAAAGAGTATCAGGAGTTTAGAAATATTGTAAAATACTCCTATATGAAACAGATAGACTTTATGGCTTTGAGGTTTTATGCGTATGTAATCTCTGCGGTTCTAGTGATCGTAAGCATCCTTTCACTTTACTGGAAAGGTCTCAATCTTGGACTTGACTTCACTGGAGGAACGGTAATAGAGGTAAGATACTTCCCAAAAGTTGACATAGGTAAAGTGAGAGAGGCTGTGGAAAAAGCAGGATTAAGCTCTGTGCAAGTTCAAGATACAGCTTCCGGTACTGTCTTAGTAAAACTCAAAATTGGAGAACCAAAGGAAAAAGCTCTTGATGCTCTCAGAAAGCTCGGGAATGCAGAAATAGTAAGTATGGAAACCATAGGTGGAGTTATAAGCAGTGAACTTAGGAAAAAAGCCATGTGGTCACTTCTCGTAGCTATAGGTGGAATACTCCTTTATTTAGGATACAGGTTTGAACCCGTATGGTCTCTTAGCGGTATAATCGCTCTCGCTCACGATGTGCTTGTAGTTATAGGCGCTTACTCTCTTACGCAGAAGGAGATAAATCTTGATGTAGTGGCTTCCTTTCTTATAGTTGCTGGTTACTCTGTATCAGACACAGTTGTGGTTTTTGACAGGATAAGGGAGAACTTGAAGATTAGAAAGACAGCAGACCTTAAACAGATAATAAATTTGTCAATAAATCAAACTTTAGCGAGAACTCTTATGACCTCTATGACAGTTTTTGTAGTGGCTTTTGCCTTATTCCTCTTGGGCGGTCCTGTTTTGTCTAATATAATGTTTGCCTTTGTTATAGGTATAGCTGTTGGTACTCTGTCTTCCATATTTGTTGCAAGTGCTTTAATGCTGGATATAAAAAGAAAGTTTTTTAAAGTGGGGCTTCAAAAAGCTTAAATTGGGCATGCCACATCAACAACACAAATATAACACAAATATAAAAGAACTATACCCTATATTCAAATTCCACACGGTACATTAACAACCTTATCATCAGTCATCAACGCAATCTGCTGTTCTCGATTCAAATTCCACACGGTACATTAACAACAAAAACGACCCCCGCCATTACCACCTCTACCTCTACGATTCAAATTCCACACGGTACATTAACAACAGCATTTTCTCCCACCATTCCCGCTTGTAAGAGAAAACATTCAAATTCCACACGGTACATTAACAACATGAATACGACAAGGAGCATTTAAAATTCCATAATGATTCAAATTCCACACGGTACATTAACAACAAATGATGTTATTTATAGTGATGACAGAATTAGTCGCATTCAAATTCCACACGGTACATTAACAACCCAGTTCACCACACGGAAGAAGTGTATCCAAATACGGATTCAAATTCCACACGGTACATTAACAACTTCTGGACAAAAAGGTGCTGGCTGTGGACTCTGAAAATTCAAATTCCACACGGTACATTAACAACGAAGACAAAGAAGAAGGGAAGAAGTTGCAACACCTGAATTCAAATTCCACACGGTACATTAACAACATACACGGAAGGCACGGACTACGAAATAGATTATGAGGATTCAAATTCCACACGGTACATTAACAACTGAGCAACATAGTGCTAAACCAAGAAGCAGTTGAGAATTCAAATTCCACACGGTACATTAACAACATACAGACCCGAGCGCCCATAACTTCGACGCGGTAAAATTCAAATTCCACACGGTACATTAACAACTTTGACCCCGATAATACACAATCAAACACTACATCACATTCAAATTCCACACGGTACATTAACAACCGTGGGTCCACAGATGCAACCATTTACAAAAACATCATTCAAATTCCACACGGTACATTAACAACCCCCGGGTTTAATACCTGACCGTTTGGATTATTAACATTCAAATTCCACACGGTACATTAACAACCATAACCACCTGCTACATAAAAACTCACAAGATTGACATTCAAATTCCACACGGTACATTAACAACAAGTTTGCACTGATATTAGACGAGGCGAGCAGGTTCAAAAATAATTCAAATTCCACACGGTACATTAACAACTCTACGCTTATCCTTTTGATCTCCCCGTCTTTTTCCGTATTCAAATTCCACACGGTACATTAACAACGGACATATCGGATGTAAAGCCTGTATCTTTTGAGGGAATTCAAATTCCACACGGTACATTAACAACGAGGGTTTATAAGGCTTGTGGGG
>JBEULM010000037.1 GCA_041287335.1 Hydrogenobacter sp. | reverse complement strand
GCATAAAGCTTGGGCGCTATTTGTGCATCAAGACATACTAAAATCCCTTCACCATATTCTGCCAAAACAAGCTCATAGTTGTATTTACCTCTACTCTTATGCTTTACGTATACAGAACTTCCCTCCTTTAAAAGCTCACTCAATCTTCCCGTATTTCTTATATAAGCCGGAAACTCTTTTCCTTGTATGAGTATGGAGCAAACGAATCTATTTAACCTCCTTACAAATTTAGCACCGGTCAGATGAGGAAATCTCATAATTTTTTAGAAAAGCCCCACCGGGCGGTGGGGCAAACAATTAGGGGAGGGAGGGGGAGGGAGTTTATCACTCCCGCTTTTTTAACCCACGTTTTTATATAATATACCGAAAAAGATCTTTTGTCAAGGGTCAGTGTAGTTGCAGACGCAACAGCCTAAATGCTACTTGACAGATTATTCAATAGGCTTATAATAGTTCTGAGGAGGTTTCCATTCGCCTTATGGAAGGTGGGTAGTTTACATTTTTATTCTATGGTAAAAGGTGAGTTAAAAACTACTGTAAAACCAAAGCTTAGCCTATCAGTACTTTTAAAACAGGATGTGGAGCTTTTGACTAAAAGTTCTCAGGAGTTGGAGCAAATACTCAAAGAAGAGGAAAATCAAAACCCTTATATAACTCACGTGGTAAAGCGCATTCCCAGATGGTTCTTTGGAGAGGAGGAAGGGAGAGTTAAAGAAGCTGTGGCAAAGGATAGCTTATTTGACGATATTTCCAAACAGATAAGTCTTGAGTTTGATGGTATAGATAAAGAGATAGCTCTTGAGATACTTTACAGATGCAGCTCCGATGGATTTTTCAAGGATAGTACGCAGGATATAGCAAAACTCTATGGAGTGAGTGAAGAATACGTAGAAGACATAAGGGAGTTTATTATGATGGAAATAGAACCCGTCGGTGTTGCTTCAAGAAATCTGGAAGAGTTTATAAAAGTACAGCTACAGGAGATGTATCCAAAAGAAACAAAAATTCACGAAAAAGTCTTGCACGCTTTAAAGACTGGAAATATTGACGGCGAAATAAAAGATATCCTATCACGTCTCAGGCTAAGACCCATAGAGGGAGAGGATCTGTCTCCAGTAGGTGCAAGGATAGACATAATTTTGGAATACGACGGAGAGAGTTGGTATATCTTTATACAGGAGGATTTTATAGATGTAGAAATGGATGAGAAGATACAGCCTCAGGATGAAATAAGCAAGGAAAAATTCAGGAGAGCAAAAGCGCTAAAGCTTATCCTTGAAATAAGAAGAAACGTATTGAGAAAGATAGGGGAAGCTATAGTAAGGAGGCAGGAGGGATTTTTGATCAAAAACGAACCCTTAAAGACATTGACCGCAAAGGAGATTGCTGAAAGCTCTGGAGTGAGCATGTCCACAGTAAGTAGGGTGATCAACTCCAGATACGCAAAAACACCTGCGGGCATATATCCCTTGAAATTCTTTTTTGTGAAGGAAAGCAAGGGAGGTATGAGCAAAGAAGAAGTGATGAGAGCCATAAAGGAGGTATTGCAGGAGAACTTGACTATTAGTGACAGTAAGGTTGCACAGATTTTAAAAGAAAGAGGTATAGACATAGCCAGAAGAACGGTAGCTAAGTACAGAAAGCTTTTGGGGCTAAGATGAAGCTAAGGAAAGTGAAGGAGCTTGTCAAAAAGAGTGACCTTGATGCCTTTATGATAAGTTCTCCATCAAACGTCTTTTATCTCACTGGTTTTAGATCGAGTCACGCATATGTGATAATTACTCCAGACAGCCATCACCTACTTACTGATGCAAGATATTACGAGAGAGCAAAGAGTTTCCTTCCTGAATGGGATGTAAAACTCATAGATCAGAACGCTGTAAAGTACATAAAGTTTTTTTTGAAAGAGCTTGGGGCTAAGAGGATAGGTTACGAAATGGATAAGGTGAGCTGTGAACTAAAACGTTCGCTAAGATCAAAAGGTTTTGCGTGGATAGGTTTTTCTGGTTTTCTAAAAGAGATGAGAGCGATAAAAAGTAAAGAAGAGATAGGGATAATGCGTGAGGGTGTTAAAAAGAGCGATCTCATATATAGAAAACTCCTTGAATTTGTTAAACCCGGTATGAGAGAAATGGACTTAAGGGCTTTCATAGTGGAAGAGATTTTCAAAATGGGTGCAAGCGGAGAGAGCTTTCCAGCTATAGTGGCAAGCGGTGAAGGTTCCGCGATACCTCACTGGGAAACTTCCCAAAAGAAGATAGAGTCGGGTAAAAACCTTCTTATAGACATGGGTCTGGTTTGGAAGGGTTATTGTACAGACTTCACAAGAACTGTATTCATCGGCAAAGCTGACGAGGAGTTCAGAAAAGCTTATCAAACCGTTAAAGACGCACACCTTTTTGCTCTTGATAAGGTAAAAGTAGGAAATACCTTAGGAGATGTGGATAGAGCTGCAAGAAAGCACATAGAAAGGAAGGGATTCAAGGGACTGTTCAATCACTCTACTGGACACGGTATAGGTATTGATATACACGAATATCCGAGAGTCTATTATAAAGGAAAAGACAGCAAAAGGTTAATACAGGAAGGTATGGTCTTTACTATAGAGCCGGGCATATACATTCCGGGTAAGTTCGGTATTCGGCTTGAAAACATAGTGGTAGTAGAGGATGATGTGGGCAAGCCTATGTCAGAAATAGATCTTGACTTGATAGAGTTGTAAACTTATAATTATTGAACACAACGCGGGGTGGAGCAGCCTGGTAGCTCGTCGGGCTCATAACCCGAAGGTCGGAGGTTCAAATCCTCCCCCCGCAACTTTAACTTTAAAGGCAGGAGAGGTGGCCGAGAGGCCGAAGGCGGCTCCCTGCTAAGGAGTTGTAGGGCTAAATACCCTACCGCGGGTTCGAATCCCGCCCTCTCCGTTTGGAAGAGCTATGAAGAGAGCGATACTTGCCTTAGAAGATGGAACTTATTTTGTAGGATATTCTTTTGGGGCAGAAGGGGAAGCTCAAGGAGAGATAGTTTTCAACACATCTATGACGGGTTATCAGGAAATTCTCACGGATCCATCTTACAAAGGTCAGATCGTAGTTATGACGTACACTCAAATAGGCAATTACGGAGTCAACGATGAGGATGTGGAGTCTGGGAAGGTTCAAGTAAATGGCTTTGTAGTAAAAGAGCTTTCTGTATTTTACAGCAACTGGAGAGCAAAGAAGAGCCTTGATGATTACCTTAAGGAATATGGGGTGGTAGGTATCCAGGGTATAGACACAAGGGCATTAGTAAAAAAGATAAGGGAGAAGGGTGTCTTAAGAGGCATAATATCAACACGTGAGAATGATCCAAAACAACTCATTCAAAAAGCAAAGGGTATAAAAGACATATCAGAGTTAGATCTCGTTAGAGAAGTTGCCACGCACGAAGTTTATTATTGGGGAGAAGGCGATTGGGATCTCCACAAAGGGTATTTGGTTAAAGAAGTTAACAAACCTCTTGTGGCTGTTGTGGATTTTGGTGTAAAACGTAACATTCTCAGAAGGCTCGTCAGTGAAGGTGCAAAGGTGATCGTTTTGCCTCCTTATAATGCGCGCGAAAACTTAAGAAAAATAGATCCTGACGCGATACTTTTGAGCAACGGGCCAGGTGATCCACAGAGGGTCATGGAAGGTATAAAACTTGTCAGAGAATTTATGGAAGAAAAGCCCATAATGGGTATATGTTTGGGACATCAGATAATAGGGCTTGCGTTAGGAGGTAGGGTTTATAAACTCAAGTTTGGACATCATGGAGGAAATCATCCAGTAAAGGATCTGAGAGATGGTCACATAGAGATAACAGCTCAAAATCACAACTTTGCTGTGGATGCTGACAGCCTGAAAGATGTGGAAATAACACATGTAAATTTGCTTGACAATACACTGGAAGGATTCAAACACAGAAACCTGCCTATATATTGCGTTCAATATCATCCTGAGGCGTCACCTGGACCTCACGACGCGAAAAACATTTTCAAAGAGTTCCTTCAACTTTGTTATGCAAGAGCTTAGGAAGGAAAACTCAAAGATACTTTTGGTTTCTTTCTTAATATTTCTTGGATTTTCCGTGCTTCTTTTGCGCACAGCTTACCTTCAACTCGTAGGAAGAACAGAGTATGTGGAAAAAGTGGCAGAAAAGTTTCCAAAGATCGCACTAGTAAACATGCCTGTCTACAGAGGATCTATAAAGGATAGGCGAGGCAACGATCTGGCTTTGAGTATCCCTACCATCTCGGTATACGCTTTCCCTAAGTATGTCTTAAATAAAGAAGAGCTTGCAAGTAGACTCTCAGCTGCAACCCACGTGCCGGAGAAACAGATACTTGAAAGTCTAAATTCACACAGGAAGTTTGTATGGCTCGCAAGGAAGGTGGATAAGGAACTTCTACCTTACATTAGAGGTGTTATAAAGGATACGGATAATATGAGGGCTGTAGGTGTTCAGGAGGATTTCAAAAGGTTTTATCCTCACGGACATTTGGCGAGTAATCTGCTGGGGTTTTGTGGTGATGATGGGAAGGGACTTGAAGGTCTTGAGTATATGCTAAATACATTCTTTGATGAGAAAGGGACGAATGTCCGCTTTCTTCTCTCTCCGGAAGCTGGAAAGCTTGCTATAGAACCTATAGCCGATATCCATGTTTTGAAAACGGAAACGGTTTATACAACAATAGACTTAGGTGTACAAAGCATATTGGAAGATATAAGGGATCAAATAGTGAGGGACTGGAAACCCAAAAAGGTGTCCATACTGGTCATGGATACCAAAAATGGAGATATACTGGGTATGACTACATATCCCTATTACGATCCAAACAACTATCAGAGATATAGCCCTTGGGAGAGGAAGAACTTTGTGGTTACGGATCTCTTTGAGCCGGGATCCGTCATGAAACCTTTCTTTTTGGGTATGGCTTTAGACAAAGGTTACATACCTGAGAATTATGTGGTGAACGCAGGGTGGGGGAAGACGGAAGTTTACGGAAGAATAGTCAGAGACGTACACCCTTACGGTGATCTCCCACTTGACCAAGTGCTTATAAAGTCCTCCAATGTGGGGATGGTAAAGATAGCTAAATTCCTATCAAGAAAAGATGTACAAGAGCTGATGGAAAAGATACACTTTAAAAATACATTTGGAATTCTACCTGGGGAAACTAAACCTAAACTGCCGGACTACAGATATCCTGCTAACATCCTCTACTCAAGCATCGGACAAGGCCTGTCTGTAAACCTCCTCAATTTATGCACTGCTTTTTCTTTTCTCGCCACAGGTAAGATGGTCAAGCCAAGAATAGTTCTGTATACAGAGGATGCGCAAGGAAACAGAACTTACTACCAGAGTGAGGTAATAAGGGATAGACTCTTTTCACCTAAGGTTATGAATTGGCTGCATAGAAACCTGATTAGGGTAGTTGAGGAAGGCACTGCCAAACTTGCCAGATCCGACTACTTTACAATAGCTGGTAAAACTGGGACATCCCAGAAGTTTGACTTTAGGGTAGGGCGCTATTCAAGGGATAAGGTGGTAGCCTACTTTGTAGGTTACTTTCCTGCAACGGATCCAAGATTCGTTGCAGGTATATCCGTTGATGAACCAAAAGGATTAGCTTATGGTGGAACTGCCGCGGCACCTTACTTTAAACAGATGGTTGAAAGAGTATCAGCTTATTACAGGTTAAAGCCGGATAAAGTCAAGGAGAGCTTCTCTCAGATAGGTAGGAAGAAGTGATCCTTCAATTTTGGGAATTTTTAATGGTTTTATGCCTGTAAGCTCCTCTATTATGCGAGCGTTTGTCTTCTCCGATACATCGTCACTTCCGAAACCGTTCATAACTATACCCCTTATATTAAGATGCATCTCTTTAGCGTAAAACCAAGACAGAAAAGTGTGGTTTATTGTTCCCAGACCTGCCCTTGCTACGATCAAAATTGGTAAATTCCAGTCCTTTGCGAGCCTCGCATAGTCGTAACCTTTCTTTATAGGCACCGCTATACCACCAGCACCTTCCACAATAACTATGCTGTACTTTCTTAACATCTTCTCAAAGTGAGTATATAATTCCTCAAGAGAAAAGTCTCCACCTTCCTCCAAAATACCCGCATATGGCGAAAGAGGAAGAGAAAATGTGACAGGTACAACTTCCTTTATATCCTGCCCTGTTACGCTTGCCAAAAGAGAGCCATCAGCAGGCAAAGTTTTAACATCAGTCTCAACGGGTTTTAAGTATCCTACATTGATACCTCTCTCCTTTAGAGCGTAAGCGAGGTTATAAGCCATAAAGGTTTTCCCCACACCTGTATCAGTTCCGGTAATCAAAAGGGCATCCATAAGATCCATGATATAATAAAAGGTGTCAGATGGAACATAGATTCATGAAATTACCAGATAATAAAGGATACTTTGGTAACTTTGGCGGTAAATTTGTTCCTGAAACTCTCATGTATGCCCTTGAAGAGCTTGAAGGTCAATATAAGGAGGTAAGATCAGATAAAAGCTTTTGGGAAGAGCTGAATTATTACCTAAGGACTTACGCAGGAAGGCCTACTCCCCTATATTTTGCCAAAAATCTCACCGAGTATGCGGGAGGCGCCAAGATCTATATAAAGAGGGAGGATCTCCTACATACAGGCGCTCACAAAATAAACAACACACTCGGACAGGCTTTGCTCACCAAAAGGATGGGTAAAAAAAGGGTTATAGCTGAAACTGGTGCCGGTCAACACGGCGTTGCCACGGCAACAGCCTGCGCCCTTTTAGGTCTTGATTGTACAGTATATATGGGTGAAGAAGATGCACATAGGCAAGAGCTTAATGTTTTCAGAATGAAGCTTTTGGGTGCACAGGTGAGTATAGTCAAAAGTGGGAGCAGGACATTAAAGGATGCTATAAATGAAGCTCTCAGAGATTGGGTAACTAACGTAGAGACAACACATTACATAATAGGCTCCGTCGTAGGTCCACACCCTTTTCCCCTTATAGTCAGGGACTTCCAAAAGGTAATAGGACAAGAGGCAAAAGAACAGATACTAAAACTGGAGGGTAAACTGCCAAATGCGATTATCGCATGCGTAGGCGGTGGTTCTAACGCTATGGGTATATTTTATCCCTTCCTGGAAGATGAAGGGGTGAGACTTATAGGCGTTGAAGCTGGGGGCTTAGGTTTGAATACAGGTAAACACGCAGCTTCAATAAACGGTGGGAGCGTGGGTATCCTTCACGGTATGAAATCTTACTTTTTGCAGGACGAAGAGGGACAAATACTGCCTACGCACTCGGTATCTGCAGGTCTTGATTACCCCGGTGTCGGTCCAGAACATGCCTACTTATTTGAGAGTAAGAGAGCTGAGTATGTATGGGCAAACGACGAAGAAGCTCTTGAAGGTTTTAAGATCCTTTCAAAACTTGAAGGTATTATACCAGCCTTAGAGCCTGCTCACGCTGTTTTGAAAACTATAGAGCTTGCAAAAGAAATAGGAAGGGAAGGTGTAGTGATCCTCAACCTTTCAGGTAGAGGTGACAAAGATATGTTCCATGTAATGGATATCCTCAGAAAAACTCCAGATGCAGAGGTCTGAGAATCCTGATTTCTTTTATGATCTTACTCATATTATAAAAGCTTCCCCTAACGAGAACTTCCATCAATCTTCCGGTTTTTCTGTATCTGATCTCAAGACCGTAATTTTTTGCTAGCTTCTGTAACTCTTTACTCTTGTCTTCTGTAAACCGCACCAACAGTATTCTTGAAAAGGGTGGAAGCTTTTCCTCTCTTCTGCGTTTTAATTCGCTTTCACAATAACTTTTCCAATCTCCCTCCTGCAGATGTTTTAATATGGGATGTTCTGGGAAGAGCGTTTGTATTAAAAGCTTATCGCGCGCTATAGCCCTAGCCCTCCAGAGGTATCTGTAGTAGCTTTCTTCCGCGTTAAAAAAAGGTACGGAAAGTAGGTTATCGGCATTTAGCACTATGACTAGATCGTATGTATCCTCAAAGGCTGGGAAGGTATCAAAGGTAAAGTTCTTCCTTATTCCAAAAAGTTTTTCCAATTCCTCCATAGCCTTTTCTATACCAAAACTTGAGCTTCTCACATCGCCTGCACATTCCGGACAAACGAGATCACTTTTAAAACCGCAACTTGTGCAAAGGATCTTTTCGCTTTCTTTGTAAAGCGTCAGGAAAGTACCGCAAAAAGGACATATACATAAGCTTTGACACTTAGGACAGTATGCGTAACCGTAACCTTTCTTGTTGACCAAGAAAAGTACCTTTCTGTCCGCATATTTTTCCAAGAGCTTTACAGACTCAGAACAAAGTACCTCCTCTTCTTTCCTTTTTACCACGTGTACCTCTAATTTTTGCATAAGGTACTCAATTTCCACCCTATTCGCTTTTATAAGATTATACGTATGTATATCTATGGCAGGCGATACGATTAGGAACTTTGCCCCTGTATATTTTGACAGCAGATAAAGGAAGTTTCTAAGATCTATACCATTTGGAAGTTTAGTCCCTGCATCATCAAATAAAGCTATAACATCTATATCCCTTACGGGCACAAGGAGCGACAACCTACTACCTAATACTATTTTGTTCCCATCCTGCGCTTTGAACCAGTTTCTTAAAAGATCTCTCGATTTTTCTTTAGAGGATATAACGAGAAGATCATCACCGAAAGTGTTTTTAAGTTCAACTTCAAGCGAAAAAAGACCAGATAGAGTTGTGCATACGATTAGAGCCGATCTACCCTGTAAAAAAGTAGTTTGTAGTACATCCCTTAACCTTTTAAGAGCGATACTGTAACCTCCACAAATGATACCGCTCTTTTGAAGTTTTCGAGTAGAGATCTTCCAATCTGATCTCACGGTATTTGCACTATAAGATTCTGGGTACTCCTCTTTTACGAGTATACCCTTTTCCAAAAGGTAGTTTATGTCACGGACTTTAAATTCCATATCTCTGAGTTCGTCCAAACTCGCAAAAGTGCGCTCTTTTAAATAGTTCAGTATGGATAACTTTTCCTCTTTTACCCTTAACCTCTTTACCTTCTCGTAAGCCTCTTCAAAGGGTAGTCCCAGCTTTAGGATCTCGGTTTTGACCTCAGGTATGTCCCACCTTTTTTCCCTCTTCAAAAATCCCTTGCTAATGAGCAGTTCCACAAGCTGCCAACCAAATTTATTTTTGATCTGCTTTTCCTTTACACCTTTTCTCTTTTGCACATAACTAATAACCTGCATACTTTTGCTGTCAAGCCCGTAAATGGATCTGCCTGTGGATAAAAGATACGTCTCTTCTCTCCAAAGGAACTCTTCAGGGAGCAGATTAAAAAGAAGCATCCAAGGATTGAGTCCATAAAGCTTTGAAAGATCCCTCAAAGTCTCTAAATGTTCGGCAGACACGATAGGTTTATCATCTGGAAACTTAGCATCTTGTATGTGTTCCCCTCCTTTGCCTATGCCAAGAACTATGCCCGTTTTACCCGATGGAAGAAGTACACGATACCCTGTAGGATTTTCTCCATACGGAAAGGGAATGGAAAGTTCAAACACCCTCCCGCCGACCGCTATTTTCAGATTCATTCTGGTCTGTATTCGGCTTTTGAAGTTCTCGTTTCCCACAGGATCACGCTGATCACCTTAACCTCTCCCAAAAGTCCCGCCTGATTGAGCCTATCCGTTAAAAAATCGTAAAAGAACTTAGCTAAGGCTTCCGCTGTTGGACAAAAATCAACAGGAAATATCTTCATGGCTCCGTACTTTTCGGCAACCTGTTTTAGCTCTGGATACATTGGATCATTTGTGTCTATTATAAAACTGTGATCCATCTTATCTATGATATCCTTAAGGGCGTTCTTCACGTGGTAAAAGTCCATAACCATGTCCTGCTCGCTCAGCGTGTCAGAACCTAAGGTAACCTCAAGGGTATAACTGTGTCCGTGAAGGTTTACGCATTTGTTTTGTGGCATGGCATCCCTTCTTGTGAACTCAGATCCCCTTCCGTAGGTAAGATTTTGCTTCCAAACTCTGTGTCCAGCCTCAAAGTCAAAAACCTTCGTTATCTTCCACCTCATATCACCACACCACTACCCTTTTAGCCTCTACTATAAGTTTTGCTATCTCCTCATAACTCTTCGCTGCGTTTTCTGGAACTTTGATACCTCTTGCTTGAGCATCCTCTTTGCAAAGAAACCAGCCTTTTTTTGTAGGAAAGCGCAAGACACCGTCTTGAATTAGGATCACTACATCCTTGTCCTCATCTACAAGGTCAGAAGAGAAATCTCCCAGCTTTCTAACAAGCCAAAGCGTGTTTACCATACGAATACAGCCTCCGCATTCCTTATAATCTCTTTTATCTCGTCAGCACTTATAAAACTAACATTCTTCACAAAATCCGCCTCTTTTAGTCCTCTCTCTTCAGCGGATGCATCTTCCACATAAAGTTTTACATTCACATAATCTATGTTCTCAAGTAATTTATCAAAACCATGTATCTCTAATTTTTCAGGATACCAGCGTGTGAGAGCATAGACACCATCTTTTATGAGCACAAAACTTACCTCGCTGTTTATACCTATTGCCATACCCACACGAAAAGCTTCGTGAGCTTTCCAGGAGAAGGGATCACCTTTAAGTAAAAAGACAACCTTTCTCATCTCAATTAAACACTAAAACCTTATCATATTCAGGAAGCATCTTAGAGAGATTATAAGTAGAGCTACTTTCAAAAAAGTCGGGAACTTTTTCTACACCCCTCTGGTGAGCTGAATGTGCGCAGTAAAGGAGCCTTGCACCTGCATCTTTGAACTTCTTTGCTTCAGGTCTTGTAAGGTAGTAAGCACCGTTACCAGAAAAGAACATAACGACTTCGCCTTCCTTAGATAGAGCACTCACCAGATAGAGCAGTGTGCTAAAGTCCTTAGCAAATGGGTTGCTCGTTACAACAAACAGGAATCTCATCTTACCTTTCTCACTATTATCTCCCATTCCCTTTCTCCTATTTGATTAACTGCGAGAACTTCCTGTCCCTCTTCTCTCATACTCTTAGGTACATTTTCAGCGGATGGTTTGTAGTCCACAATAACTCTCAATATTTCTCCTCTATCCATCTGTTCAAGTACGAGCTTACTCTTCACAAAAGTGAAAGGACAAACATCACCTCTTATGTCCAGCTCTCTGTCGTATTTCATAAGGTTTATAATTATAGCAAATTTCTCTACTTTGCAAGAACCCTCGCCACTTCCTCTAAGGAAGTTATTCCTTTCCTTACCTTCAGTATACCTGCCTCGTAAAGACTCCTCATCCCCCTTTTCTTTGCCATATCCTTTATATCTTCTGACGTAGCACCTTTTATGATCAGCTTTCTCAGATCTTCGTCTATTTCTAAGATTTCATGAACGGCGGTCCTTCCCTTATAACCTGTACCGTTACATGCTTCACAACCGCCATCTTTGTGTGTATATACGACGATATCTTCGTGCATATCCTTCAATACACCCATCCTGACAAGCGTCTCTTTGGGTAGCTTTGCTTCAACTTTACAAACGGGACAAAGCTTCCTTACAAGCCTCTGGGCAACTATGAGTATTAGGGAAGATCCTACGAGAAAGGGTTCTATTCCCATATCAACGAGTCTTGTGATTGAAGATGGCGCATCGTTAGTATGAAGGGTAGAGAAGACTAAGTGTCCGGTGAGAGCTGCCCTTATACCTATCTCTGCGGTCTCTGTATCTCTTATCTCACCTATGAGGATAATGTCAGGGTCTTGCCTGAGAAAAGCCCTAAGAACGGTTGAAAAAGTGAGCCCTATATGTTCCGCTATTTGAACCTGATTGAGTCCTGGGATTGCAACTTCGACGGGATCTTCTGCAGTCATTATATTTACATCAGGTGTATTTCTTTCCATAAGCGATGCGTAAAGGGTGGTTGTTTTACCTGAACCGGTAGGTCCTGTGACCAATATCATTCCCCAAGGTGTCCATATAGCTTTTCTAAACTTTTCAAGATCGTCCTCCTCAAAACCGAGATTTTCAAGCTTTACATTCAAGTATCTTTCCGCCTCCTGTATCCTCATAACTACCTTCTCACCGTAAACGGTTGGGACTGTAGATACTCTCAGATCCACCCTTTTGTTTCCCACCTTTACCCTTATCCTTCCGTCTTGAGGCTTTCTCCTTTCCGCTATATCCATGTTGGACATTATTTTGTACCTTGCGGTGAGCGGATCTTTGACGCGCAATGGAAACTCGTGAAATACACGTAGTATACCGTCCACCCTGTATCTTACTACCACTTTCTTTTCGTAAGGTTCTATATGTATGTCTGAAGCTTCAAGTCTGACCGCTTCGTATATGAGGTAATTAGCGAGTTTCACTATTGGTGCTTCTCCCGCTTCTGCTGCAAGTGCCTCCGGAGATAGATCTATAGGAAGATTCTCTATCTCTACCTCTTCCGCAGGTTCCAACTCCTCGATGAATTTGGCTACCGTTGGGTAGAGCTTGTTGAGTATAGTTTCAACGGTTTTTCTCGTACCAGCATAGGGTATTATGGTATTTATCTTACTTTTAAACCTGAGTTCGTTTATGGCTGATTGATTAAAGGGATTTACAGTGACTATAGTAAGCTTCCCGTCTTCGTATTTGACAGGTGCCATAGAATACTTTCTTAGAAGATTTTCAGGAAGTTCCTTAAGTATATGCTCGGGTATTTTTATATCCTCCACGCTATCCTTCCAGAACCTCTGGGACATGTTCTTAGAATAAAAGTCAGCCAGCTTTGCATCATCCAAAAATCCAAATCTTATGAGCGAACTTATAATATCTTCATCTTTCTCTTTTCCAGCGTAAGCTTGTGATGCCTGATCCTTTGTTATATAGCCGAGCCTCACAAAAAGCTCTAAGAGTTTCGCCTCATCCATAGCTCTCTTCCTCTGAAGGGAAAATCCCCTTTTCTACCTCTTCCTTATACCTTTTGAGTGCATCTCTGAATATTTTAGCACCTTCCACATACCTTTTTACGAACTTGGGTTTTATATCCTCCACCAGACCTACAAGATCGTGAAAAACAAGTACCTGACCGTCACAGTGAGGACCTGCTCCTATACCTATGGTTATACTCTTTGCAGGCTGACTTATCTCCTTGGCTAAGTAAGAAGGCACACTTTCCAAAACTACCATAAAAGCTCCCGCATCTTCCAAAGCCTTAAAATCCCTTTTTAACTTTTCACGCTCGTCCTCCTTTTTGCCTATCACCCTGTATCCACCGAGTGCGTGAACACTCTGCGGTGTAAAACCTATATGCCCTACTACGGGTATGCCTACACTCACGAGTCTGTGAACAAGTTCCGCTATCTCCTGTCCTCCCTCAAGTTTTACGGCGTTAGCCCCTGTCTCTTTCATTACTCTCGCACAGTTGCGCAGTGCCTCTTCTTGACTTACTTGATAGCTCATAAAGGGCATATCTACTATAATAAAAGCTCTTTTCACACCTCTTTTGACTGCCTTCGTGTGGTATATCATTTCTTCAAGGGTGACAGGAAGAGTGGACTCAAGACCCTGAAACACCATTCCCAAGGAATCACCAACCAATACGCAATCTATACCTGCCTCATCGCATAGCCTGGCTGATATGTAATCGTAGGTGGATACCATGGTGATCTTCTGCCCTTCTCTCTTTTTCCTGAAAAGGCTTCTCAATGTCACATTTTCAAGCATTCTTTTGTTCCTGAGGAGCTGATAGTTCTTCTTCAACCTCTTTAAGAACTTCCAAAAGCTTTTTAACGGATGCTTTAAGAGTATCAAGATCGGACAGTTCTCTCATTTGACTAACCAGCAAGTTAAGTAAGCTGGAAAGCTCATCCTTTCTCGGACCACTCCCTACCCTAATCTGATAAGCTGAGGCGGTTATAGGGTTAAATATGGAGTTTACTATCCTTCTCGCTGCAAGTTTATCCTGCGCACCGAGTAGACTTTCTAACTCGGGCAGAACCTTTCTTATGAGGCTTATACCTATCTCAAACTCCTTGGACATGCTTTACCTCCTCACGAATTTTCTCCAAAAGTGCATCTACATTATCTTCCTCAGTGAGACCAAGATGGGAAAGATATGTCTCAATGCTTACCCACCTTTTGAGCACCATACCCTGAGTTATCAAGCTTAAGAATGGTTCACTATCTCTAACAAGTCCCAGATCTTTGAGGAATTTCTGGAAAAAGCGTGCATAAAGAAGATGAAGAACCGCATGTTCTATACCACCTATATAAATGTCTACTGGCATCCAGAAATCCACTTTGCTCCTGTCAAAGGGAAGTTTTTCATTTTTGGGATCGCAATACCTTAAAAAATACCAGGAGGAATCAAAAAAGGTATCCATGGTATCAGTTTCACGCCTTGCGGGACCTTTACATCTGGGGCATACCGTATTTACAAACTCTTCCACGCTCTCCAAAGGATTGCCATGTCCAGTGATTTTGACGTTTCTCGGGAGCAAGACGGGAAGATCCTCTTCTGGAACTGGCACAATTCCACACTCTTTGCAGTATACGATCGGTATGGGTGTTCCCCAATATCTCTGTCTTGATATGTTCCAGTCTCTGAGCCTGTATGTTATCTTAAAATCTCCGTATCCCATCTCTTTGAGCCAAGAAGTTATTACTCTTTTTGCTTCTTGGGATTCAAGTCCATTAAAGTGCCCCGAGTTTATCAGTATACCTTCTCCTTCGTAAGCTCTTTCTGAAGGTACCTGCCCATCTTTTGGAGAAATTACCTGTCTTATGGGAAGCTTATACTTTATGGCAAACTCATAATCTCTCTGATCGTGTGCTGGAACACACATAATGGCACCTGTCCCGTACTCGTAAAGTACGTAGTTGGCACTCCATACAGGTATCTTCTCTCCGTTTGCTGGGTTTGTGGCGTATACACCCAAAAAGATGCCCTCTTTCTCTTCCTCTTTACCCCTCTCTTTTATTGGAACGGATCTCACTTTCTCAACAAAAGACATGACTTCACTCAGTTTTCCGCCTTTTTCAGCAAATTTAATAGTGAGAGGGTGTTCGGGTGCAAGCACGAGAAAGGTAGCTCCGAAGATGGTATCTGGTCTTGTAGTAAATACTTCAACGGGTATATCGTCAACGTAAAACCTTATTATTGCACCTTCTGACTTTCCTATCCAATTCCTTTGTTGAGCTATCACCTTTTCAGGCCACTTACCTTCAAGAAGTTTAAGGTCTTCAAGGAGCCTTTCCGCATAATCCGTGATCTTTATATACCATGAAGGCACTTCTTTTTTAACAACAGAGGTTCCGCATCTCCAACATCTTCCATCTATAACTTGTTCATTGGCAAGTACAGTCTCATCTTTGGGACACCAATTTACCTCTGCGAGTTTTCTGTAAACCAGCCCTTTTTCGTAAAGCTTTAAAAATATCCACTGATTCCAGCGATAGTAATCTGGGTCACAGGTGGTCACTTCTCTATCCCAATCGTAAGAAAAGCCGAGTCTTTTGAGTTGGTCTTTCATGTAAGCTATGTTCTCGTAAGTCCAGTCAGCAGGATGGATACCTTGCTTTATCGCCGCATTTTCAGCAGGAAGACCAAATGCATCCCATCCCATGGGGTGAAGTACGCTATAGCCCTTAAACCTTAAAAATCTCGCTATAACATCACCTATGGTGTAGTTCCTCACATGACCCATGTGTATTCTTCCGGAAGGATAGGGAAACATCTCAAGCACATATACCTTTTGACCCTCTTCTTTTGCCCTAAAAACCCTCTGTTCTTCCCAGGCCCTTTGCCACTTTTCCTCTATCTCTTTTGGAACGTAATCCCGCATATATGATATGATACCATTTTAGTGAAAAAAAGGAAAAATCCTCACAGAGGTTTACCCTCTATCACATCGCCACCGTCTCCACTACTTTTCTGACCAGCTGATTCGTATATCTTACTGCCTATCTTAGAAGAGGCATCAAGTACTTTCTCTATAGCTTTTCTCACTTCTTCAGCTTCCTGCGCGGTATTCATAACCTTTTTGGATTCTTCTATAGTTCTTTCTACCTCGGATATTAGATCGGAAGGCAACTTTTCTCTGTTTTCCCTGAGTACCTTTTCAAGGTTGTATATGTACTGATCAAGTTGGTTTTTAGCTTCCACAAGCTCCTTTTTCTTTCTGTCTTCCTCTTCGTGAAGTTGTGCTTCCTTTACCATTCTATCTATCTCTTCTTGAGTGAGACCTGAGGATGCCTGAACTCTTATGGATTGCTCTTTACCCGTTCCAAGATCCTTTGCGGTCACATGAAGTATACCATCCACATCTATGTCAAAGCAAACTTCTATCTTGGGTACACCTCTCGGAGCTGGAGGGATACCGGTGAGGTAAAACTTGCCTAAAGATTTGTTATCCCTTGCCATGGGTCTCTCACCTTGGAGCACGTGTATTTCCACTTCCGTTTGATAATCTGACGCTGTTGTGAAAGTTTCGCACTTTCTGTAAGGTATGGGTGTGTTTCTCGGAATCAATACGGTCATCACACCTCCGTAAGTTTCTACACCCAGAGATAGAGGTGTCACATCCACGAGGAGAATCTCTTTAACCTCTCCAGATAAAACTCCGGCTTGGATAGCTGCACCCACGGCTACAACTTCGTCAGGATTTACACCTTTGTGAGGTTCTTTTCCAAAAAACTCCTTTATCTTCTGTTGAACTAAAGGTATTCTCGTAGATCCACCTACAAGCACTACATCATCTATGTCCTGAGGTCTGAGTTTTGCATCCTCAAGCGCACGCTTTACTATCTCCATAGTTCTGTTTACCAGATCCTTTATCATCTCCTCAAGCCTCGCTCTGGTGAGTGTCTTTTGAAGATGCATTGGTTGGTTGGTAGAAGGGTCTATGGTAATGAAGGGAAGGTTTATTTCCGTTTCTAACTTGAAGGATAGTTCCTTCTTTGCCTGTTCTGAAGCTTCTTTTAGCCTTTGAAGGGCTGTTCTGTCTTTTCTGAGATCAATGCCAGTTTCTTTCTTAAACTCTTCTATGAGCCACTCCATTATACGTTCATCTATGTTAGCACCACCCAAATGCGTGTCTCCTGCGGTGGCTTTTACCTCTATGACACCTTCACCGCCTTCCAGTATGGAAACATCAAAGGTTCCTCCTCCAAAGTCGTAAACCAGTATCTTTACATTTTCCTTTTTGTCAAGCCCATAAGCGAGAGCTGCAGCGGTAGGTTCGTTAAGTATTCTTAGAACCTCAAGACCAGCTATCTTTCCAGCATCCTTTGTAGCTTGTCTTTGTCTTTCGTTAAAGTAAGCCGGTACGGTAATAACCGCTTTGGTCACCTTCTCACCCAAATAAGCTTCAGCAGCTTCTTTGAGTTTTTTTAGCACGTGAGCGCCTACTTCCTCAGGTCTTACGAGCCTTCCCGCATTTGGAACGTCAAAGCTCGCGTCCCCTTTGTCATCCGCAGTTACCTTGTAAGATACCCTCTTTGCTTCTTCCTTTACTTCCTCAAACTTCCTCCCTATGAACCTCTTGGATTCGTATATAGTATTTTCTGGATCAAGTATGGCACGCCTTTTGGCAGGCTCACCCACAAGCACATCTTTTTCCTTTGTCCAAGAAACTATAGAAGGAGTGAGCCTGGAACCTTCCTGATTTGCTATAACCACCGGCTCATCCCCCATCATAACAGCTACAACCGAATTAGTAGTTCCCAAATCAATACCCAGTATCTTTTCAGCCATCTTTCCACCTCCAGCAGTTTTATCTTTAAGATATAACTTTAGTTATTCTTTGTCAAGTTTTATATAAACAGTTTTAGAAAGATTTGATTTCACTCGCCGAGTAAAAGATAAAGAAAGTCTTCTACTTCAACACCGGGCATATCCACCCTTTCTAAAAACTCCTTCACCTTTTCCTTTACTTTCTCAAGTGCGGTACCTCTGAGTGAGTCCTCAAGATCTGTGATGGCTGACTTAGGTACAAGTGAAAAATCCCCGTAAATTCTTACATCCTCTATGTGACTGTCTGTGAGGTAAACTTCACACCTTAGGAGACCTCCTTGCGCTTTTCTGACTGCGTTTCTCACATACACACCTTCCCTTATCTTTAGGAATTTGTGCCTTCTTCCAGTATCTTCAAAGAGAACATTGGGTGATGTCATTTCTTCTCTTAATCTGTCCGCAAGCTCCAAGATCTCATCGTTTAGTTTGCCTTCTCCATCAAATTCAATAATTTTTGAGAACTCCTCCGCAAGTGTATTTTCTACTTCCTCGTAAGAGAAGGATCTTCCCGTCTCCCTCTCCACCCAACTTATGTTTTCTTCAAGACTCTTGTATAACTTGTCTCTAAACTTTTCCTCTTGCACTTTAAAAAGCTCTGACATGAGCTTGGTGTCAAACCTCAGAAGTACATTACCGACAAATACAAAACACTCGCCTATGTCCGCCGCACCTTGACCGCTTATTTTTTTACCGTTTTTGAGAACCAAGTCATTGATAGGTCTGTAGCTTACCTCAACACCGAGTTTTCTGTATGTTTGTATAATAGGTTTAGAAAATTTCCTGTAGGCATCTTCCACCTTGAAAGGCACCAACTTTTTAGGTAGTATAAGCTGGTAAAAGACTTGACCTTCCGAAAGAAGCACCGCACCACCTCCCACCTCTCGCCTTATCACAGGTATGTTCAATCTTTTGCACTTTTCGTAATCTATTATGTCTTCCAACCTGTCAAAGTAACCTATGCTTACGTATGTATCTTTTGGTTCCGTAATCACAAGACCCGTGTACCCCAAGCGTGCCATTGCGTGAAAAATGGTTATGGATCTCAGGTGATCCCTTTTGCCTAACCTGTATATCTTCATAAGGGTAAAATTTATCCGAACATATCCCTCCACAAACCCTTAGCCCACTCTATATACCTCTTGGCTGTAGTTTCCTTTCTTTGGTTGTCTTCTCTATGGAGCGGTATAAATCTATTTTTGTCCTTTTCATACTTAAAGCTCGTCTCAGTCATTATGGCTTCTTTGTCACTTACCATAGCGTAACAAACCATCTGGAGAAGCTCCTCTTTGATTTCTTTACCCTTTAGTCTTGCGTTTATGATCTTGGCAACAGCTTTACCTTCCGAATGTGCAGCGTAGCCACTTTTTGGAAGATAGCTCATTGATGCATCCCCTATAACAAAGACATTTTCCACCTGTGTCTCAAAAGTGAGGGGATCAACACTTACCCACTTTTCATTCTTCTTGAGAAGCCCAGCTGAAGCTAAGATACTATGAGCCTTCATAGGTGGTATAATATTTGCAAGATCAAATTTGAAATCACCGTAAGATGTCTTGACTATCTTCTTTTTCACATCCACATTCTTGACCTGAGCAGAGGTTACATAGGTGGCAACGTCCCGGTAAAGGTCATAATATGCTGATAGGAAACCCTCAGAATTTATTAAGGGTCTTTCATTGGCATCCACAAAATACAGGTGAGCCTTTAACTTGTTTCTCTTTATCATATCAGCTATAAGAGCTGCCCGCTCGTAAGGCGCAGGAGGGCATCTGTAAGGTGGTGGTGGAACTGTTATTACAATATCTCCACCCTCAAACTCGCTGAGAAGCTTCTTGAGGTATATGTGTTCAGAACCAGGTTTGAAAGCAGGCGGATAGTATACCAAAGTCTCAGCGTAAAAAGGCTTGTCCTCTATATCGTAATCTATACCAGGAGAAAGTATAAGAAAGTCATAGTTTATGTATTCTTGCGATGTTCTAACGGTCTTTTTGTCAAGCTCAATACCTATAACTTTATCCGTAATTACTTTCACACCATACTTTGTTTCCAGAACATTGTAAGCAAAACACAACGGTGTAAGTTCCATGAGACCTGCCAAAAAATGATTAGACAGAGGGCAAGACATAAAAAAATGCCTTTCCTCAATCAAGGTAACGCTCAGATCAGGATTTTCCTTTTTGAGGTATTTGGCAGCGGTCACTCCCCCGTATCCACCACCTACAATAACCACTTGAGCCTTTTCCCTTTTGGCAGATACTTGGGAAAAAGCCAAAACTGGAAAAAGACTCACCCCCACTGTAGACTTTATAAGGTCCCTTCTGCTAACACCTGATGATCTCCTTAACATACTTCTCCACCTCCATAACTGTACATTTATCCACAAGCTCTTTAGCTTTAGTGGTAGATCCGTATTCCTTTCTGAGGTCCGTCTTATAGTTTTCAAAAAAAGCGTCAAATTGGTCTTTACCGAGTACACCTACGGCGTAAAGTTTTTCTCCATCTTCCTGAAGAAGTATGGATGCTAAGGGAACTTCCGCAGGACCTTCTACGACTTTGCCTCCCGCTTTGGGATCAAATACGGAAAGGTGCGCGCAACACTGAATTATACCTGCCCTTTTTGTAGTCTCTGAGGCTTTATCGGGAGGATAGTAATTTATAAAGGCGTATTCCTTTGTTGGATAGCTCCATTGATGGGAGCATATGGCTGAGTATGCGACTATACTCTTTTTACTGCCCACACCACCCTTCCAGGCATATGTCTGTCCGTCATTCAGCTTCACATCAACTCCTTTAACCTCTTCACCTAGATTTATAAGGTAGCACGGAGTAGAGGCAAAAGGATAGAAAAATATGTACTCCTTATGCGGTATTATATCCTTTTCAGTGAGCGGTGAGCCATCTTCCTTAAGTAAGAGGGCTTTATTGTATAGCTTCAAAAAGCTCTCTTGATTGGCTAACACTTGAGAGAAAAATCCAGCATCCAAAAAGGACGCTACCGCTATAGTTCCACAGGTTTTTATAAAATCCCTTCTGTCCATGCCTATCTCCTTGCAATCTTTATGCCAAAAGAAGCATACTCCCCAAGCACGCAGAAACATGCTTTTATTTTAAAAAGAATGCTCCGTGTTGCAACGGTCGTTGCATCAAGCAAACATATCTTTGTACATGCTTTTTGCCCATTCGTAAGTTGCCCTTGCAAGGTCAGTTGATCGCTCGTTTATAACTTTTGGCTTGGGTACTATCTTTTTTTCTTTGTCATTGTAGTCGTAAGTGACATTTATGACAATAGCTTCCTGAGGATCTCCGTTCACCATGGAATAACACGTATTGTCTGGAAGTGTAAGTTTTGTGTCTTTGCCTGCTATGCGTGAAGCTATGATCTTGGCTACTATCTTACCTTGAGAGTTACCCATATGTCCGCTCTTTGGATAGGGAACGCCACCTATGACATCACCTACAAGGAATACGTTGGGATCTGTCTTAGCTTGGAAGGTGAGAGGATCTTGGTCAGCCCATCCGGTAGGTTTCCCTTCCTTATCCTTCGCTATGAGATCCGCCATCCAGACAAGCTCACCAGCCTGATGGGGAGGAATCAAGTTGGCATCCGTAAACTTAAAGTCACCTGCTGTAGTTTTTATAACTTTATTTACCGGATCCACTTCTTTTATCTGAGCTTTTGGAACGTACTCAACTATACCCAGATAGAGCTGTTCGTATGCAGCTCTGAAGCCTGGACCCTTAGGAGCTATATCTTCCTTAGGGTCAAGAATTATTACCCTTCCTTTAACGTTATTTTTCTTAAACACATAGGCTATCATGGCTGCCCGCTCGTAAGGTGCGGGAGGACATCTGTAAGCGCCCGGTGGTACTGTGATGATGAAATCTCCCTCTTCAAATTCCCACACTTTCCTTTTGAGTGCCAGATGTTCAGATCCTGGTATAAATGCTGCAGGATAGTGTATCTTCGTATAAGAAGCCATTTCCTTATCATCCTTGAACCACGCGCCGTAGTTGTACTTTATGCCTGGAGCGAGTACAAGGTAATTGTATTCTATATAACCGTGATTTGTATATACCCTCTTTTTATCCCTTTCTATGCCTAGAATTACCGCATTGATGAACCTGTAGCCATACTTAGAAGCTGGTTGATTATAATCGTGGGATATAAAATCAAGGTTTACAAGACCTGCGATCCACTCGTTGGATATTGGACATGAAAAGAAGTTGGGTCTTTTTTCAATGAGGACTACATCTATGTTGGGATTTTCTTTCTTAAGATACTTGGCAACAGTCAATCCTGCCCATCCCCCTCCACACACAACTACCCTGTTGCCTTTAGGTGGAGGAAGCATAGCTTGAGCCTTTTTTACTTTTTCGGCTGCTGAGAAACTTGCAGATGGAACACCCAGCGTCAAAGCCCCAATTCCTGCCAACTTAAATAGGTCACGTCTCGTCACACTCATATTTTACCTCCCATAAAGTTTTCATAAAATTATAGCTTTTAGGTTCAGAAAGTCAATTAAACAATACTAATAGAGGTATTAAAAGTACTTATATAAGATTTTCTGAATATTGAAAATACTCATTTCCCTACTACACAAACTCACAATTTCTCAAAACATAGGAAAATAGTTGAGCATATAAATAAGTGGTTTCTAAGACTGCCTGGAGGCTATAATATGGGGGAAAGAACACAGAATACTCTGAGGAATACGAAAAATTACTAACAGAATAAGCCTGGAGTTTATAAGGCTTTTTTCAAAGGAAGTAGAGAAGTTGATTGGGAAATGCTTTTAAACTATACTTCAACAAAGGGCTTCAAATTAGATAAAATTTAAAACCATGAACTGGGACCCGAAGCTCCTTGAAAGCTGGGATAAGGAATACTTTTGGCATCCCTTTACACAGATGAAGGTATATAGAGAAGAAGAAAACCTCATCTTTGAAAGGGGTGAAGGTGTGTATCTCTATGACATATACGGAAGAAAGTTTATAGATGCCATTTCCTCCCTCTGGTGCAACGTGCATGGACACAACCATCCGAAATTAAACCAAGCCCTAATAGAACAGCTAAAAAAGGTAGCTTTAGTTTTGAGGCAATATAATATACAATTATGCTAATCAAGCCTTCTGTTTTGCTCTACGAAGGCAACTGCCTTGAGGTCCTAAAAAGCATACCCGATAACAGTATAGACCTAATATTTACCTCTCCACCCTATGCGGATAGAAGAAAAAAAGTCTATGGTGGAGTGCATCCAGACGAATATGTGGATTGGTTTTTACCTATTGCGGACCAGCTCTACAGGGTTTTAAAGCCCGATGGCTCTTTTATCTTAAACATAAAAGAGCGTGTGGTAAACGGCGAGAGACATACCTATGTGATTGAACTTATACTGGCTTTAAAACAGCGAGGGTGGTTTTGGATAGAGGAATACATATGGCATAAGAAGAATTGTTATCCGGGTAAGTGGCCTAACAGATTTAGAGATGCATGGGAGAGGCTTTTGCATTTTACAAAAAGCAAGAAGTTTAAAATGTTTCAGGAAGCGGTGATGGTGCCGGTAGGAGATTGGGTAAGCAAGAGGCTTTCCAAATTAAGCGAGAACGATATTAAACGTCTAAATTCCTCCACAAAAAGCGGTTTTGGTAAAAGGATAGCAAACTGGATAGGTAAGGAACTTGTTTATCCAACAAATGTGCTTCACATGGCAACAGAGTGTAGTTTCAAAGGTCATAGCGCAGTCTTTCCTGTGGCTCTACCAGAATGGTTCATAAAGCTCTTTACCCTTGAAGGCGATACAGTCCTTGACCCTTTTGTAGGAAGTGGAACCACATGCGTGGCAAGTTATAGGTTAAAAAGAAACTGCATAGGCATAGATATCAAAGGTGAGTACTTAGAGCTTGCCCGTGAGAGATTAAGAAGGGAAGCGGGGGTTTTAGAGAAAATTCAGATAATAAAATTCAAGGAAACAGAGGCTGTATTGTGAAGAAGGAAGAACTGTTAAAAAAAATAGAAAACTTTGTCAAAGATACCATTAGCACTTTTCATGAAAAGAGGCTGGAAAAACTGATGAGCATTAGATTGCTTGATATCATGAAAAGGAAAAATCCTTACCTGTATAAAGCAAAAGGATTAAATACAGCCTATGAGATAGTTAAGCAAATAGTGGATGATTTTCTAACAGCTCATGAGGAAACCATATTTGGTAATTGGTTGGAGGACTTAGCCATATTCGTATGTAGCAAGGCTTTTGGTGGTGTGAAATCATCTGCACAGGGCATAGACCTTGAGTTTGAGAGAGATGGCAAAAGGTACTTTGTTTCTGTAAAATCTGGACCAAACTGGGGAAACTCTGGACAAATAAGAGAAATGGTCATGAATTTTAAAAAGATATGGAGTAGATTGCCATCTGCGGAAAGACATAGAAGCGTTTTTGTAGAAGGATGCTGTTATGGAAGATGTGGTGTGCAGGTGAAGGAAAATTTTTATTACAAATACTGTGGTAAAGATTTTTGGGAATTGATAAGTGGAATAGAAACCTTGTATGTGGATATAGTAGAACCCATTGGAAGACAAGCAAGGGAAAAGAGCGAAAAGTATCTTGAAGAGTATAAAAATCTACTAAACAGGATAACAGGTGAGTTCATAAGACTCTTTTGCGAAGAAAATGGTTCTGTAAATTGGGAAAAAGTCCTTAAATATACTTCAACGAAAGATTATAAAGTTTAGGTAAAATTTAAAACTATGAACTGGGACCCTAAACTCCTTGAACAATGGGACAAGGAATATTTTTGGCATCCCTTTACACAGATGAAAGTATATCGTGAAGAAGAAAACCTGATATTTGAAAGAGGGGAAGGAGTTTATCTTTACGACATTTATGGTAGAAAGTTCATAGATGCCATATCTTCCTTATGGTGCAACGTGCATGGTCACAATCATCCTAAGTTAAATTCTGCTTTGATAGAACAGCTCAAAAAAGTGGCTCACACTACCACTCTTGGAAGTTCCAACGTACCTGCTACCCTCTTAGCAAAAAGGCTTGTAGATATTGCTCCAAAAGGTCTCACAAAGGTTTTTTACTCAGAAGACGGGGCAGAGGCGGTTGAGATTGCCATAAAGCTCGCCTACCAGTATTGGAGAAACAAAGGAGAAAAAAGAAGAGTCTTTATAACCCTTCAAGAAGCCTACCACGGAGACACACTTGGAGCTGTTAGCCTTGGAGGTATAGACCTCTTTCATGGCACCTACAGAGACCTCCTTTTTGAAACCATAAAACTACCCTCCCCCTATATGTTTTGCAAAGAGCGTTATGGAAAGCTATGCGAGGAGTGTAAGAAAGAGCTTTTAAGCCTTCTTGAAAAAATACTCCAAAGCAGGGATGATATAGTAGCGGTTAGCTTAGAGGCTGGCATTCAGGCAGCAGCTGGCATGCTACCTTTTCCAAAAGGCTTTTTAAGGGGCGTGAGGGAGCTTACCAAAAAGTATGGCGTGCTTATGATAGTAGATGAGGTGGCTACAGGCTTTGGAAGGACGGGCAGGATGTTTTATTGCGAGCAAGAAGAGGTAAGTCCGGACTTTATGTGTCTTGGAAAGGGTATAACTGGCGGATACCTGCCTTTGGCGGTTACTTTAACCACCGACGAGGTCTTTAATGCCTTTCTTGGCGAGTTTGGAGAGCTAAAACACTTCTACCATGGGCACACCTACACGGGTAACAACCTTGCCTGTGCTGTAGCATTGGCAAACCTTGAAGTCTTTGAAGAGGAAAGAACCTTAGAAAAGCTAAAGCCAAAGATAGAGCATTTAACAAAGAGGCTGGAAGAGTTTTATGAGCTTCCTCATGTAGGAGATGTAAGACAGCTTGGCTTTATGGTGGGCATAGAGCTAATAAAGGACAAAAAAACAGGGGAGAAGTTTCCTTACGGCGAACGCACAGGCTTTAAGGTAGCCTGCAAATGCAGGGAAAGGGGTGTATTCCTAAGACCTTTGGGTGATGTGATGGTCTTGATGATGCCACTGGTGATTGGTTTTGAAGAGATGGATACGGTTTTGGACACACTCAAGGAAGTTATAAAGTCCCTATCATGAAAAGATTTTTGTGCATGCTGTGGCTTGAAGAAGTAAGTTCAACACAGGACTATTTAAAAGACAAAATGTCTCTAAATTGTGTGGTTGTTGCAAGAACTCAAAGGTTGGGTAGAGGGAGGTACGGAAGATTTTGGCACTCGGATATGGGTGGATTGTACTTTAGCTTTTCTTTGAAAGAATCATTTAAAGATGAACAGGCTTTACCTTTGGTGCTAAGCCTTTCGGTGTGCCAACTGCTTGAAGATTACGGATTTTTCGCAAGCATAAAGTGGATAAACGACGTGTATTTGAAGGGTAAAAAGATATGCGGTATTCTTGTGGAGAAAGTGAAAGACAGGATCATAGCAGGGATAGGTCTAAATGTAAATCAGGAGAATTTTCCGGAAGGCTTACAGGCTACATCTATGCTTTTGGTGTCCGGCAGAAAATATGACACTATAGAAGTACTCTTTAGGCTTCTTAAAAAGATAGATAGGAATTTGGATCTTTTGAAGGAACGGGGCTTTGGAGATTTCAGGGAAGACATAAAGAAAAGACTTCTCTTCCTCGGTGAAGAAGTTGTACTTCAAACTGATCCTCCTACTGTAGGGATACTCACCGATCTATCTCCTGAAGGACAGATCATCCTCTTGACAGCTGAAGGTGAGAAGAGAGTGATCAGTGGGGACATAACCTTAAGGGGTACTATATTATCTTAACAAGCGTATCCTCGGTATCCGAATATAGGTGTACAGCGCAAGCAAGGCATGGGTCAAAAGAATGTATAGTTCTTATTATCTCTAAAGGTTTTTTTGGATCTGCGAGTTCGTGTCCTAACAAGGAGGCTTCGTAAGGTGAAGGCTGTCCTTTTGCATCCCTCGGAGATCCATTCCATGTTGTTGGGACAACAGCTTGATAGTTTGCTATCTTACCATCTTTTATGTAAATCCAGTGTGAGAGAGAGCCTCTGGGAGCTTCCATGAGTCCAAAGCCTTTAACATCCCTCTCCCATGTGGATGGTTCCCATCTTTCTCCGTTAAAGGTTTTTAGATCCCCAACCTTCATATTCTGAATAAGATCCTCATACCACATCTTCATAGAGTGAGCGTAGATGTATGTTTCCAAACCTCTCGCTAAGGTTCTACCCATGGTTGAGTACATAGCTTCTAAAGGCAGTCCAAGTTTTGAGAGATAAGAATTTACAAGTTCCTTAGCGTTGAGCTCATTTCTTGCATAAAGAGCCAAAATTCTCGCGAGTGGTCCAACCTCTGCAGGAAGACCCTTATATCTCGGTGCCTTCAGCCAGCTATATTTTCCATCAACGTTCAACTGCTCGTACGGTGGCTCAGGTCCTGTATAGTTAAGGACTGTTTCACCTTCAAAAGGATGAAGCCCTTTTTGATCTCCCACGGAGTACTTATAATAACTGTGAGTTACATACTCTTCCACCTTAAAGTAATCTACATCTTCGTAGCTTTCTATATTTCTCCCTTCTATAAAGGTTGGGGGTATGAAAAACTTACCTTCTCTGTGAGAGTCCCCTTCAGGTTCTCCAAGAACTAAAAAGTTTCCAATACCTTCACCCCTTTCAAACCAGTCTTTATAGAAGCTTGCGATAGTTATGAGATCTGGCAAATAAACCTTCTCCACGAAATCTATCATTGTATCTATGAGGCTCTTTACCTTATTGAGTTTTTCCATATTTATAGCTGTATCGCTCTGAAGGTCTATGGGACATGCCATACCACCAACCACAAAGTTAGGGTGAGGATTTTTACCACCGAAGATGGTATGAACTTGTACTATTTGAGTCTGCCAGTTTAGTGCGTCCAAATAATGAGCTACAGCCATAAGGTTTGCTTCAGGTGGTAATCTGTAATCTGGATGTTCCCAGTAACCTTTGCTGAATATACCCAATTGATTCCTCTCAACCTGCTGACGTATTTTGTCTTGTACCTCTTTGAAGTAAGAAGGTGAGGATTTTTCGTAACCGGATACGATCTTAGCGAGTTCCGAAGTTTTTACAGGATCCGCCTTTAGGGCTTGAATGGGATTGACCCAGTCAAGGGCGTGAAGGTGATAAAAATGCACAACATGGTCATGAACAAACAAAGTGCCTATCATGAGCTTTCTTATAAGGGATGCGTTTTTAGGTACTCTTATCTTTAAGGCATCCTCAACCGCTCTTATGGAAGCAAAGGCATGCACCGTGGTACAAACTCCGCATATCCTTTGAGCCAAAGCCCACGCTTCCCTGGGATCTCTACCCTTTAATATTATCTCTATACCCCTGACCATAGTACCAGAGGAGTAAGCCTTTTTTATGCGATTTCCTTCAAGTTCCGCTTCAATTCTTAAATGACCTTCTATCCTCGTTATAGGGTCTATGACTAACCTGCTCATTGCTCTACCTCCTCTACAGCTTCAGCAACCAGTTCCACTATGCTCACAAACCTGTAATCCCTTTTTAACTCTTGACTACCCATACTGAGAGCAAGCATACAGTTGGCACAATAACACACTACTGTTTTTGCGCCCACCTTGTCAAAGAGAGTCATCTTGGATATAAAAGCTTTTTGCCTGTGATAATCGGCGTCTTTTATGACAAGTACTCCACCTCCACCACCACAGCATATATTGTGTTCTGGTATCATCACCGAGTCTTTAAAGTCTTCCGCAAGCATGTTGAGTATCCGTCTGGGTTCTTTGAGAACACCTCCCCTCCTTCCTATCTGACAGGAATCGTGGATCGTTACCCTTTCCTTTATCACCTTACCTTTTATACTTAACCTTCCCTCTTTTATCATCCTGTCTATAAATTCCACTATGTTTAAAACTTCAAACTTCCAGTCCGTCGGAAATACGTTAGGTGCTATAAACCTCATGGATTGGTAGGCATGTCCACACTCGGGAGCAATTATGTATTTAATGCCCAGATCCTTTGCACCTTCAAGAACCCTCCTCAACATTTCTTTTGTTACTTCCTTGCTTTGGGCAAATAAACCAAAATTTGTAGCTTCGTGAGCAATACTGGAAAGTGTCCAGCTTACACCCGTTTTGTTTAAAACCTTTACAGCTGATGCAACAGCCTGCGGAAATTTCATAAGTTCTATGGATGAAGGTATGTAAAGGTATTCAGAAGGCTTTTTATCTATAGGTATTTCCACTTCATACTCTTCTGATATAAACTCTATCCTCTTGAGGAAGGTGGGGATATCCACTCCAAGAGGGCTTCCTTTTTCTACGGAAAGGTTTGTTGCCTGGGCAAGATCCTTTGGTGTAAGACCTGCATAAGTAAGCGCACCCCTTACTATACTTACGAGTCTGGGAGTATCTATTCCCATAGGGCAAGCCTTTGTACATCTATCACAGTTGGTGCATGTGTAAAAGACGAGCTTTACCTGATTTTTAAGGTCCTCTGCAGTGATTTTAATGCCTAAGCCGAGGACCTTCTTTATCCTACCTATCAGGGTATAGTTTTCTTTGTATATCTCACGAAGAAGGTCTGCCTTGTATGCTGGTGTAAGCGTAGGGTCTATTCTACCAGAGACATTTTCCCCCATGTAAAAAAGGCATGCTTCGGCACATATACCGCACCTTACACAGGCTTCCAGATAAGCAGCCACCTCAGCGTTTATACTCCTTTTGCAAAACTCGTAAAACTTGGCTATCTCCTCTTTACCTACTTTTTCTTTGGATTCTACAGGCATATCAAAACCTCCTCTAAAAGGATACACCCCTTTTGCCAGCATTCCATCCCATAAAGCCAACAGAAAGGAAGTAATAGATAAAGTGGGACAGCCTACTGAAGGGTATATATATGATGAGTATGTCTGCGAGGAACATATGCGTGGAAAGTATCCACACATAAAAACCTCCTCCTGCCCATTTGCTGGCAAGAAGACCTGTAAAGAGTATCATGGCTATCAGAAAGTTTGCAAGGTATTCGTCCTTTCCAGTGAGAAGTTTCAGCACAGGGTTTAGCATCCTATGCACCGTTAAAGCTACGAGAGAGCCAAGTGCTGCATAAGCAAGCATATCCGAAACTATGTTTGGAACAGCAGGTACATATAGACCTGTGATCTTCTTCCAGAGAAAGGCGTGCGCTGGGACAAAAAAGGTAAGTCCAAGGAAGCCAAAATGAAAGAGAAATCCCCCTATAAAGTTTACCGCCCTTCTTGAGAATATTTCGTTAAAAGTCCAGCCCATGGTAGGTTTTATCACTATCTTCTTTATTGCCATATAATAAGGATTCCCCTTAGGCTTTGCGTAATCATAAGGAAGTCCAAGAAATACAACCCTAAAAAATCTGTAAGCTATACCTGCAAAGAATACAAATAAAGCAAATCTCAATAGTTGTCCCCTGACAAAATCGTAAAAGGTGAGGTCAGTCATATCACTTTCCCTCCTGTAGCTTTTTGTTTATCAACGCAGAAGCTGTACCTATCGCTGTACCTACAGCCAAACCTGCAAGAGCCGTCTTCCAGCTAAATTCCCCTTCTACCACGGACAGCGGTGAGTATATAAAACCTCTGTCCCAAAAGTCAGGCTCGGAACAGCCAAAACACGGATGCCCTGACTGTATTGGAAAGCTCAATCCACCGTTCCATCTTACAGTTGCACAGGCATTTCTCGTTATAGGACCTTTACAGCCCAACTTATACAGGCAGTAACCCCGTTTAGCACTTTCATCATCAAAGGAGCTCGCAAACTTACCCGCATTATAAAAGGGTCTCCTGTAACATCTATCGTGTATAGTCTGTCCGTAAAAGGTTTTCGGTCTTCCAAAACTGTCAAGCTCTGGAGCTTTACCGGTTATGACCAAGCCCATAATGAGCGCAACGATCACATCACCTATTGGAGGACAGCCTGGTATGTTCACCACCTGTTTACCTTCTAACACTTGACTTACCGGAATTGCTCCTGTAGGATTTGGTTCTGCGTGAGGAATCCCTCCCCAACTCGCACAGCTTCCCACCGCTATTACAAGTTTGGCATCCTTTGCAGCTTCCTTAAGTAGTTCCACATTTGACTTGCCAGAAACCGTGCAGTAAATCCCCTTATCCTTAGGAGTTATTGATCCTTCAACTATGAGTATGTACTCACCTTTGTATCTTTCCATAGCTTCTTTTTTAGCTTCCTCTGCGTAAAAGCCGGATGGAGACATTAGAGTCTCGTGGTACTCAAGGGATATATAGTCCAAAAGAACATCGGACGGGAGGATGCTTGTACTCCTTATGAAAGATTCGCTACAACCAGCACAATCTTGAAACTCCAACCATATGACAACAGGTTTAGGCTTTAGATCAAGAACTTTCACCGCACGGGCAAAAGCGGAAGGAGGAAGTCCCAGCGAAGCTGTAAGAAGCAGGACTGATTTTAAAAAGTCCCTCCTATTGTACCCCCTCCTTCTGAACACATCGTAGAGGCTTTCCATATTCTACCTCCATGAATGATAATTCATTATATAAATATATCTTTAAACTGATCTTTGTCAATTTGGAGCTTTGCCTCTGGTGAGTTCTATAAAAAGATACCCCCTGTCTATTTTGGCTCCAGCGGGATCGTAGTTTCTGAGCTTTCTCGGAAGCATTATATGACTTTTGAAATTTCTCCACCTTACGGTGATCTCTCCGTCTCCTTTGAGAACTGTCAACCCTTCCTTTGTGAGAAAGGGCGCTTTGAGCTTTACCATATATCTATCCCCTTCCTGTATAAATTCGTACGGCTTTTCCTTGAAAAGGACTCTGGAAGGATCGGTATCACCGTAGATGAGGTTTGCGAGAATACTCAACCTTTCAAGACCTACCACTTCATCTTCAAGCATTGGTACCCTGAATATGGGAACAGGCGCAAAAAGTGCGGACATCTCTTCCAGATACCTCTTTTGTGTCCACACCCAACTGGATAAGCTCTCACAACTTTCCACTTCTGGTGGGAAGACCTTATTGATTATTACAGCGTCTACATTCACACCGAAGAGATTAAAGTACATGAAAGCTCTCTGGCTCTCTTTCAGCACCATTTTTTCGGGATTTGCTACAAGCCTCACTGAAGTTATGTCAGGGTCTATAAGCAGTTCATCTACGCCTTTTAGCTTTTCATAGAAGTTCTCAAGAGCTTTAAAGTAAGATTCGTCAGGGAGAGGTACATCTGTTATTCTCCTCGCTACGGGACGTGCAACTTTGAGTATATTTCTCTCAACGTTGAATATTCTCTTCATATACCATTTGAGAACTGTAGGCATAGAAACGAAACGAAGTGACTCTCCTGTAGGTGGCAGATCAAGTACAAGAACGTCAAATTCCCCCTCTCTATAATACTTATTTACGTAAAGAAGGCTTGTGACCTCTTCCATACCCGGCAGTATGGCAAGCTCTTCTGACACCACCTCATCAAGCCCTGTAGTATTAAAAAGAAGCTCTAAAAACCTGTAAACATCACCCCAGTATCTGTCTAACTCTTCCTGTATGTCTATCTCCTGAATATATAACCTTTCACTTATCTTTATAGGAAGTCCCTTTGCTCTTATTTTCTCACTTTCCGATATATCAAAGGCATCTCCCAAACTGTGAGCTGGATCCAGAGAAACCACTATGGTTTTGTATCCGAGCTGAGAAAGTCTGTAAGCGGTGGATGCTGAAATGGTTGTTTTCCCTACACCGCCTTTCCCGGAAAAGAGTATAACCCTCATTGCGAAAATTATATTCCCTCATCTATCAATCAGTGATGATATTTTAAACAAAAAAAGTGTATCACATATGATACTTCTAAATAAACATCTCATAACATATTCATATTAATTGTTTACTTACTGCTAAGATGCGTAACGGTATATTTGATACACAGAAATTTGTAAAAGCCTTGGGTGAGGTACAAAAGAAAAGAGGATGGTCTATACGTCACATAGCCAATAGGTTCGCTGAATTTGCGGAGATCTCCCCAGAATCCGCACATAACGATATGCACAGATATAAGTCTGGGAGAGCTGTTCCTGAGAGTAGGAAAAAGATCACAGCTCTGGCAAAAGCCTTAGATGTTCCAATAGAGTATCTTATAAACGATGAGTTTTTAGATATGCTCTCTTCATCAAAGTTAGAGAAGGAGCTTGTATCTCAAGGTTTTGTACCTGTTTGCACCCTTAAAAAGATTCCAGTTGTATCCTTTTCTTACACTGGTATTATTTCAAATTATGAACATGTTTTAGAGGGGGCTGAACGTATGGAAGAAATGCCAATACCTATAGAGAAGAGAAATCACAGGATAGTTGCTTTTGTAATAGAGGGCGATAGCATGTATCCGAGGCTTATAGAAGGTGACATAATTTACGTAGACCTGGACATGACGCCAAAAGTGGGAGATACGGTTGTAGCTCAGATAGAAGGTGTGGGTATAGTGGTGAGGATAGTTAAAGCAAAACCTGAAAACGGTAGGGGAAAGTGGATTTTGAGAAGCTGGGATGATCTTAAGTACCCTGACATAGTTGTTGAACCTAAGAAAGTCATAGCCATAGCCCCTCAGATATTTGTCAAACATACCACTATAGATAGGGTATAAGAACCCACAAGAGATAAAAAAAATAATATGACTTTGATCATATTTCTTTTCTTGACATGTATATCAATAACGCTATATGATAATTTCACAACACTTATCAAGGAGGTGGGTTATGCGCAGTATAAGGGGCTTTTTTGCTGTAGGTAGGTTGCTACTATTTTCTGCCTTCTTTATTTTCCTTTTCCTTTACGGTTGTGGAGGCGGAGGTTCTGGAAGTTCTACAGGTGGAACTTCAAGTCCTCAGCAAACTCAACAATCTACTGTGCCTTCAACATCTTCCTCTAACTCTTCCGAAACTGCTTTTACAGATAACAGCCTGAAAGTTTACTCTCTGCCACTTTCAGGACAGCTTAGCGCTCTTACCAGCTCCATAAGTAATCTTTTGCAAAGCCTTCAACCTGTGCTTCAGAATACCCAAATCTCCGCAAACCTACAAGCTGATGTATCAAATCTTGCACAGCTAAATGTACAACTTAGCACAACACCTGCAAGTCAAGTGGGACCGCTTCTAAATAACCTTATAAGCGTGTTGAATTCTCTAATAGCACATCTGCTAAGCACAACAAACGGGCTTCTTACACTTGCTCCAGCTTTGCTGATACCATTACTCAGTAATCTTGTTGCTGTAGTAAATAACCTTTTAGCAGTTCTATTAAGCGGTGTGCTTCCCATAGTACCATCTTTATTAAACACAGTGATAGGACTTGTGCATTCGCTTGTAACCCTTGTAAATGCATTACTTGGGACACTACTCAGCAGTGGTGGACTTATAGGTATAGCACCGACTCTCGTGAACACGGTAGTTGGTTTGGTTAATACACTTTTGGTAACTGTAAATCAGCTTCTGTCTGCTCTTTTAGGTGGACTTTCTCTTAGCGGTAGCGCTTCGGCTGGTTCAAGTCTCATGCTCAATGCAAAACTTATAGATCTTTCACTACTTTCAAACCTCCTCAATCTGGTACTTGGGCTTCTCAACAGCCTTCTGGGTGGACTTCTGAATGGACTTCTCGGAGGAGGACTTTTGGGTGGTGTAAGCCAATCCCTACTTGGAAACTTACTGAATAATACCTATACCTTTATGAGTAATACATATGCTGGTGCAGTTGTAAGCAACGGTGGACTACAGGTAAGCACCAACTCACTTCTTGATCTATCAAATCTTCTTAACAGCCTACTTGGTTTGGTTTCTCCCATACTTCAACTGGTTATAGGTCTTGTAAATACTGTAGTAGGGCTTTTAGTACAGCTTTTAGCTGGTCTCTTAGGGGGGTTACATGTATGAGACGTATGAAAAGCTTTTTTACCTTTTTGTGGGAGCCTTTCTGGCTCTCTTTTCCTCTTCAGAAGTTTATTCTGCACAACCTAAGGGTCTTCTTGATGTTATAACGGTTTCTGTTACCAAGCAGGGAAGCGGAAGCGGTTTTGTATCAAGTCAAACAGGACTGGTAAGCATAGTTATTCCTCCGGGTGGCATACAGTGTGGAACTCAGTGCAGTGCAACCTTTATAGGGCTTTTGGGAACTATATCCCTCGTTGCTACACCTGACCTAGGCTCTACCTTTGCGGGATGGGGTGGTGACTGCTCAAGCTGTGGAACAGCTCCAGGATGCAGTCTCACTATGGATGCTAACAAGGCATGTACAGCCACCTTTAACACCTCCGGTGGAGGAGGAGGTGGTGGAGGTGGAGGAGGTGGTGGTGGAGGACAGCCTCCCAGCAGTGGCGGACAGCCCTCTGCTACGCACAAGCTTTCTCTTTCTAAGGCAGGTACAGGATCAGGTCAGATATATAGCAGTCCTGAAGGTATAAATTGTGGAACCAACTGTTCTGCGGACTTTCCTGCTGGTAGTAACGTAACTTTGTCTGCTGTGCCGGATGCGGGTTCTATCTTCAGTGCTTGGCTTGGAGATTGTTCCGTATGTGCAAACAATCCAACTTGTAATTTAACTATGGATGCAGATAAACAGTGTAAAGCAGTTTTCAACAACGTGGCAGGTGGTGGACCTCCTTATGCACTGACCATAAAAAAACAAGGTAGTGGCGGTGGAAGCGTTACCAGCGATCCACCAGGTATAGATTGTGGCGGTAGTTGTATAGCAAATTTCCCATCTCTGATAGTGATACAGCTCAAGGCAAAAGCTGATGCAGGCTCTGTGTTCAAAGGTTGGAGTGGTGATTGTGAAAGCTGTGGGATGAATGACACGTGCAATGTGAGACTCTTTGCAGCAGATAAGACATGCATTGCAACCTTCGATCATATAGGAGGCGGCGGTGGATGCAGCATGTCTTCAGGTAGTCCTCCGATAAATATCCTCGCCTGGCTCTTTATACCTGTAGCTGTATTCTTCAGAAGGATAATCCGCAGAGTGTAAGACCTAACTGCCCCCTTCCTGGGGGCTTTCTTTTAAAATACTTTTACCACTGGGAAGTGATTTTAGCTTTCTTATTGAGATACTTATCTGCTGCAAGAGCAGCCTTTACTCCATCTGCTGCGGCGATGACTGCTTGCTTTATATTAGTGCAAAGCACATCACCTGCAGCAAACACACCGGGAACTGAGGTCATCATTTCCTCATTTACCATTATGCAGTGTTCATCAGTCATCTGCACCTGATTCATAAGAAAATCTACTGATGGTTTGTTCCCTCCTAAGAATATAAAGACACCATCAACCTGAAGTAACTTGTTTTCCTTTGTATTTATACTTTGTACCTTTAAACCTTCAACCAGAGAAGTTCCCACTATCTCCGATACCCTGTGATGCAAAAGTATTTCAACATTTTCGCGTGATTGGATCTCTTCAATCATTTCAGGCGGTGCTTTTATCCTGCTTGAAGGTACAACGAGGTATATTTTATTCGCAAAACGAGCGATAAATTCCGTTTCTTCCAAAGCGTAATCATCCTCACCTATAACCGCAACAGGTCTATTTTTGAAAAAAGCTGCATCACACACTCCACAATAAGACACCCCTTTACCGAGAAATTCTTCCTCACCTTTATACTTGTTAGTTCTTTCCATAGCACCCGAGGCTATTATGACTGCCCTTCCTTTGAATTCCCTACCATCTATTGTGTAAACTTTTTTGATTTCATTCAGAAGATCAGTGGCTATGACCTTTCCCCTTACAAACTCAGCACCGAAAGCTTTGGCATGTTCCCTCATAAGTTTTAGAAGCTCATATCCTGAGATAGGTCCTCTTATGCCTGGATAATTTTCTATTTGCTGAGTCACACCTAAGGCACCATCAGCCTCCGCCCTATAAAGGACGAGTGTGGAAAGCCCTGCCCTTGAGGTGTAAATGGCGGCAGAAGAGCCAGCAGGTCCAGCACCTATCACTATCACATCGTACACTTTGTCAGTAGTGAAATCAAGCGTAAGCTCCATTTTTTGAACCTCCAAAAAGTATTATTAAATATATGCCTATCTTAAAGCCTCGTGAACTTTACCAATCAACTCCTCAGAAGGCTTTAACGTCTTTTCTCCTCCTCTCCATCTTGCAGGACAAGCTTCATCAGGGTGGGTCATGGAAACTGGTTCTATTTTTTATTGACAAAATTACTCAAACATACTATATTATTCCCTATGAAGTTATCGGATTATGCTAAAAAGCTTGGCATTAGTTATAAGACCGCATGGAGGTTGTTTAAAGAAGGAAAGATAAAGGGCTTTCAGTTGCCTACAGGAACTATCATAGTTGAGGAAAAACAAGAGTATGAGAACGGAAACAGGTGTATTATCTATGCAAGGGTTTCTGACAATGCAAGTAAAGACAACCTTGAAAGACAAGCCCAGAGGCTAAAAGAGTAT
>JBEULM010000036.1 GCA_041287335.1 Hydrogenobacter sp. | reverse complement strand
CTTCTCCCCTCTTTCTAAGGCTTTTAGCTTGATTTCCAGAGCATTGTTCCAGTAGAACCTGACACAGCCAAAGGCCTTTTCTATAATCTGTCTCTGGCTCTTTGTCGGATATATGCGATACTTATAAGCTTTAAGCATCTTAGCTTGCAAATATTATACCGAAACTTAGAACCTGTCAAGAACAGCAGCAATTCATCTCCCACTTACAAAGTAGAAGTGGGGGACTTCTTGCTGAGTTGGGTTAAAAGATCCTCACAGTGATTTACCTTTTAGCCACTCCATATAAGCATGTGATAATTCCTCTCTATCCTTATCTATTTTTTCCAGCGCTCTTCTACTGTATTCTCTTACACTGGAAATTGATATGCCTAAAATTTTCGCTATTTCCTCATTACTTTTGCCTTCAAGCATCAGAGACATTACCTCTATCTCCCTTCTGGATAGCCTCTTATCGTATTTTTGCAGATCTACACACAAACTCTCTATGAACTCCTTTGCACCTACTTTTTGTGTAATCTTTGGCATCTTTTCCTTGATTACCTTTTCTGTCTTTGCTACATAAAAGGTATAAAGGGAAAAGCTCACAAGGATGATGTTCCCAACAGCTATTAAAAAATCAGGATGAGAGATTAGTTTCCCAAGATAGTACCCGCACATGATGGACACGCAGACGGTTGAGAAACCAACGGGGAAAACCAGAAGTGGATTCCTTAGATTTATGAGAGTATAAAGGAGATAAGCGTCCGCAAAACCAAATCCAAATTGAATCAGATACATCATAATATTAAGAAACATCTTATGTTCAAAATGCATTAGGGAATAAGCCAACGCATAAGAAATAACCGCAGATACGAGAAGATGTTCTTCCTTTGTATTTTTCATTAGCATAAAATAAGCTAACAGTACTGCAAAAGCGTAGAAAAATACCTCAATACCAAAAACAAAAGCCTGTATACTGTATATTTCCATAATATTTTTATACATCAGTCCCCCTGTTATATATAGTACAAATATGCTCAATAAAAATCTTAAATAAATGCGCTTTTCTATTGTTTCAAAAGAAAATGTGATGGGTTTTCTATAAAAATTAATTGAGGGTAAAAAACTTATTATGAGAAATTTATAGTAATCTTTTACGGGTAAAAAGTAAAGAGCTGATACCCCCACATTACCTAAAACCAACCCAAGTAGATCTCTTTTCTTAGGACTTTCTGTAAGAAAGTGTCCCACAAGCACGGCAAAGTATGAAGAAAAAAAACCTATAAAAAACATAGTGATGGGCTTTAGATCTAAGTATGTAAAAGATGCGGTGAGTAGCATAGTGACACTTAAAAATACGGGGGCTAAGTTATAAAAGTTTGCTCTTAAAAAGAGTATAGAAACAAAACCTCCTATGTGACCGGCAAGAAAGTAAGGCAAAAGATCAAAGTCTTTTAAGAGAAAGCCGGCCATCGGGAAAGATATAAGCCAAAGAACAAAACTGCTCAAACTGAAAAGAGCGAACACTCTAAAACCCCCTACTAAAAACATTATATTTCCTTGTAACACATACGAGTGTGACAAAGTGCGACATAAAGCGTGACATAAAGTGCGACATAAATGCGACTTGACTTTAATGTGTAAGTGAATTATTCCTTTTATCAAAACGTGGGAGGTAACAATAATGTGGATGATCTCTTTACTTATTTTCTTTGCGCTACCCTTTTACTCTTTGGCTCAACAGACACAAGATGCGATAATGCTTCTGAGGGTAAAGCCTGCAGTTGTGCTTATATTTCTTCAGGCGAAGGCTGAATTGAAACTGGGGGATAAAAAGATACCAGTACAAACCGCAGGTTCAGGTAGCGGTTTTATTATAACGCCTGATGGCTACGTGGTTACAAACGGGCATGTTGTACAGCTTTATCATGAATCCAACGAAAAACTACTTAAAGCCGAGCTTATACAAAAGCTCATAGATCAGTACGGCAAAGATATGTCAGATGAGGAGAAAAAGCAAGCCTTTCAAGAATTAATGGAAGCACCCTTCAGTGTTGAAAAAAAGCTTTACGTGATACTTCAAAACGGGCAGGTGTTCGTGGGTGAACTAAAAGCCTATAGCCCACCCATAACACCCGTGGGAGGAAGGGAAGCTGGAAAAGCTTATGTGGAGGAGGGAAAGCTACAGCTAAAGGTAGAAAGCGGTAAGGATGTGGCGGTGCTAAAGATTGAAGCAAAGAACCTCCCAACTGTAAAGCTTGGCTCTTCTGACAGCGTAAAACTTACAGATACAGTTTATGCGGTAGGTTTCCCTGGCGTTGTCCTTGAACATGCTATGTTGGGACAGCAAACCATACTTGATCCGACGGTTACGAGCGGTAAGATCTCTGGCTTGAAGGTTCAGGTGGGTGGTGCCCCCGTATTGCAGACCGATGCACCTCTCACATGGGGAAACAGTGGAGGACCCGTATTTAATACTAAGGGTGAGGTTATAGGTATGGCGACTTTCATAAGCGTCAAAGGTGAAATGCCCATACAAGGTTTTAACTTCCTCGTTCCTTCAAACACCATAATGGAATTTGTAAGGATTAGCGGTGCTAATCTAAATCAGGAAAGCATATTCAACAAGCTCTGGTATGAAGCTATAGAAAAGTACACACAAGGTGAGTATGAAGAAGCAATGAAAAGGCTTGACGATGTTCTGAGGTTATATCCTTTCTTGCCGGATGCGAGAAATCTGCAGATACAGATACAAGAAAAGCTAAGTGCCTCAAAGAAAGGTTTATACACCAGCTATCTCTTAATTATACCTGTAGTATTTGGTCTATTGCTTGTAGGTGGAGGGACTTACTACTTTATCAAAAGTAGAGACAGGCAAAAAGCACAACCTTCCAAAACTAACGGCGTACTCTTAGGTACGGGTGGTGCGGTTTCTGGGCAAACGTACCCTATACCAGAAAAAGGGTTGAAGATAGGGAGAGACCCTACAAAAAATAACATAGTTATAAAGGACGATAGGGTTTCAAGAGAGCATGCATGGATAGGGTTTGTAGGTAATAAAGCGGTTGTAAGAGACTTAAACTCGGCAAACGGCACATTTTTAAACTCTACGGAAAATAGGATAACAGAAGCGGTTTTAAAGGATGGAGACAGAATAATCATAGGAAAGGGTGAATTTGCGGTGTTTGTCTTCAAGGAGTCTTAATATGATAGGTAAAAAGATAGGTCCTTACCTGATACAGGAAAAGTTGGGTGAGGGTGGAATGGGAATAGTCTATAAAGCCATACATGAACAGATAGGTCAGATTGTAGCCGTAAAAACGCTACACCCTCAATATGCAAAAGATAAGGATTTTAGGGAACGCTTTAAGAGAGAAGCTTTAGTTCAAGCAAAGCTACACCATCCTAACGTGGTAAACATACTAAACTACATAGAAGACGAAGATGGAAACATCAACATAGTTATGGAGTATGTAAACGGAGGTTCTCTTGAAGATAAAATGTCAAAAGGTAAGCTAAATCTTGAGGATTCTGTATCTATTATAGTTCAGGTGTTAAACGCCCTTTCCTACATGCATTCAAACGGCATAATACACAGAGATATAAAACCCAGCAATATAATGTTCTCCAATGGTTTTGTAAAAGTCTCTGACTTTGGTATAGCCAAACCTGTAGAGGACAAAGGACTAACAAGGACAGGAGTCCTGATGGGGACAGTCTGGTACATGGCACCAGAAATAATAAGAGGTGAACCTGCGAGCTTTCAAAGTGACATTTACGCGGTCGGAGTGATACTTTACCAGATGCTCACGGGAAGGTCACCTTTTTTTGGAAAGACAGATTTTGAGATTATGAAGTCGCATCTTGAGAAGGAACCACCAAACCCGAGGGATCTCAACCCTCAACTCCCAGAAGGTATAGAGGATATCATAAAAAAGGCTCTTGCAAAGGAACTTGACAAAAGATACAAAACAGCTGAAGACTTTAAAAGGGCAATTATAGATTGGTTTTCAAAAGTCTCTAATAAACCCGTCTTTGAAGAAAAACCTATATCGGGAAGCCTTCCATTAAATACAACCTTTTTCAAACTTAAAAGTAGTTACCTTCTAAAAGGTGTTATAGCCTTTATTATAGTTATGACCTTTGCATTGGTTGTACTTTTTCTTTTAAGAAGGGAAAAACCTAAGGACGTTCCGAAGCTTTTACAGATGGATAAACCCGCGGTACCTGTAACAATACCAAATACACGGACAGAAACCAAACAGCAGGAATCTTCGGAAGTTTTTGAAGATAAAAAAATAGAGAAAGAAGATAACAAAAAAGAGGAAAAAGTAGTTAAGGGATTGGCTGAAAAAAAGAAGCCAAAAGAGATAAAGAGAAAAGAAGTTGAAAAAAAGGAAGAAGGGGGTGATGTAGAATGGAAAGTTATAAAGTAACTGTTGTTATGCTCTTAGCTTTCTTGATCTCCTGTGGAGAGCAGGTGCAGACTTCCTTCAAGCTGGCTTATGAAAAAGCCTTAGCGTCAGGAAGAAGCCCAGGTGAGAAGCTCCTCAGCACTTATCAGGACATCATAAAGGGTGAGGACTGTAAAGGTGGCAGGATTTTAACGGTGAAGGAAGATGAAGTAATACCTTCTGTAGTAAGCAGGGGGGAAAAACTAAATCATCGCATAGTTTATACACTCTGTAGAGAAACACCTTTGAAAGGTCTAATACTGAGAAAAATTCAGAGGGATAGCAAAACCTTAATGACGGATAAAACGGATTATGAGTTTAAACCCGGCAAGTGGGTAATAGATGCCTTTATTGAAGTACCTCATAATGCGAAGGAAGGTAGCTATCTTTTGGAAAGCAGTATTGAAGCAGGTTCTACGGATCATATAAAAAGACATCCTTTCATAGTGAGGTAAATATGAGTACTGATAACATACTGGCAACATTCGCATATAGTAAATTCAGGCTATTGGCTTTTTCTTCCGTAGTTATTCTCTTTTCCATAGCCCTTTTATCAGCACCTATATGGTCTGAAGATGAAGATTTTAACCCTGTTATTAAGCTACCTTTTTGGATAGAATTTACTCTTTTCAAAATTGTTGCACCCTTAATGGGTATTTTAGCGATTTCTTTACTGTTATCTGACGTTCTTAATACATCAAGGATAGAGCTTTACAATGATAGGATTGTTAAAAAAGTGCGCATAAAGATCTGCATTTTTGAAGAAGCCCTGATGCTATTGAAGAATGTTTATTTCTTACCTTTTTCAAATGGCGTTTTGTATATGGCAACCATCAAAGAAGGTAAACTCAAGAATCGCATAATCATATATGTATTTCTTATGTCCAGAGATACGGAGGAGTTATTTTTAAAAAAACTGTCGGAAATAAGTGGTAGAGAAGTTGAAGAATTTAAGCGTCGCACCAAGCTTTTTGAACCTTTTAAGCCCTTGCTTAATATAAATGGAAAAAGGGAGGTGATATCATGATATGTCCATATTGTGGCGCTCTCGTACCAGAAGGTGTAAAAGTATGCCCCAGCTGTGGAAATGTTGTTGATACGGAAGCTACGGGAAGTACAAAAATAGTAAGCGGTGAAACTGTAATAAGTGAAGGGAAAACCATCATCTACACATCTGGAGAACTGGACAAGACAAAAATAGTTAGCCCGGAGTTAGAACCCTTCTTAGGCTGGCTTGTCATCATAGAAGGTGGCGAAAAGTGGAAGGATTATAAAGTACCAGGTAAAGACTGTCAATTAATAATAGGCTCTGGTAACGATGTGGATATACACATAAAAGGTGAAGGTATTGAAAAAAGACATGCAAGCCTTCGTGTAAGGGAAAATAAAGTCACGATAACGGACCTGGACACAGAAGCAGGTACTTATGTTAACGGAGAGTGTGTGGTAAAAAAGGAGCTTGAGGACGGAAGCCTTATAAAGATAGGTAATGTGGTGCTTAAGTTTAGAAGATTATGAGGCTCCAAATTGCCGGTAAAACGCACAGAGGATTAATAAGGCAGAATAACGAGGATTTTTATCTGGTTTATACTAAGGGAGACTCAAAAACTACGCTTGCGGTAGTTGCTGACGGTGTGGGAGGAAACAAAGGGGGAGATGTAGCAAGCAGGTTAGCTGTGGAAACCATAGTAGATTTTTATAAAAAAAATAGTAAGACAAATATCCTAAAAGAAGCCTTTTTAAGAGCCAATGCGGTAATTTTAGAAAAGGCAAGAATTATGGGACTTGATGGTATGGCAACCACCTGCACAGCTGTATTGATAGAAGCAGGTAGAATGCAACTTGCTCATGCAGGTGATAGTAGAGCCTATCTTTTGAGAAGGGGAGACCTTGTACGCCTCACCTCCGATCACACACTGCCAGGCACAAATATGCTGTTAAACGCTTTGGGAATAAAGGGTGATCTTTACGTGGAAGAGCACACCCTCACCATATACGAGGGAGACACTATACTCCTATGCACGGATGGATTGTATAGGTACTTTCAAAGCGAAGAGCTTGAAGAGGACTTAAAAAGTAAGATGTCTCCACAAGAAATAATAGACAGTTTAATAGAAAAAGCTCTCAAAGCAGGCGGAGCGGACAACATAACAGCCATACTTATACAGGTCAAATAGTGTGACAGAAAGGTGTGACAAAATGTGTGACA